>CAVFXI010000001.1:0-10190 GCA_963626345.1 Gemmiger formicilis
AAAAGATGGAAGATATCTTGAACAAGTTGGATATTATGATCCACAAAAAGGAAAAGAAGGCGCTGTTATTTATGAAGATGTTGCAATCAAATGGATTAACAATGGTGCTCAATTCAGTGACACAGTCAAAGCTATTTTAAATAAGCAAGGTATTTTAGCTAAAGCTAAAGAAGTTAAAGCTAAGTCTGAAAAACCAAAGAAAGCTAAAGTCGTTAGTACAAAAAGCCCAAAAAAGGATAAATAGTTTATGGACTATCAAGCATTAGTTCATACAATTATTGATCCAATTATTTCAAAACCTGATGCAGTTTTAATTAGAGAACAACCAAATTCAACATCTAAAGATGTCACATTATTAATTGTTGCAGAAAGCGATGATACAGCAAGACTTATTGGAAAAAGAGGTGTTGTAGCAAATGCTATTAGAGATGTTATTACAGTTGCCGGAAAATTAGAAGGTGTTCATGTTCATTTGAAATTTGAATCATTCGAAGGAAAAGAAGAGTAGTGACTACTCTTTTCTTTTTATTTAAAATATGGATATGTATTTAAAATTAGGAACTATAGTTAAGCAAGTAGGGTTAAAAGGAGAATTAAAGATTTTCTCCACTACTTCATTTGCAAAAGAAAGATTTAAAAAAGGAAATAAAATTTTTGTTTTAAAAAACAACCAATATGAAGAATTAACTGCTAAAACTTTTAGAATTTTAAATTCTGATTTTATTGTTGTTTCGTTTGAAGAAATGCCAAATATTGAATCAACAAATGATTTAATAAAATGTGAATTATTTGCATTAAAAGATGAAAATATATTATCAATGAATCAATTTTATTATGTTGATTTAATTGGATGTAAACTTGTTTCCCAAAATAACGAAGATATTGGTGAAGTTGTTGGAATCGAAGAATTTCCAGCGCAAACAACATTGTCGTGTATCAATAATGGAAAAAAATATTTTGTGCCATTTATAGACCAATTTATTTTGAAAGTAGATATTAAAAATAAACTAATTACTGTTAATGTAATTGAAGGACTTTTATGAAGTTTATAATATTAACGATTTTTCCAGAAATGTTTGAATCATTTCTCAATACTTCTATTCTCAAAAGAGCAATTAGTAAAAAACTAGTAGAAATTGAACTCGTAAATATTAGAGATTATACAAAAGATAAATATAATCGAGTTGATACCCCACCAATTGGTGGAGGTGCTGGTTTAATAATGAAATGTCAGCCAATAATTGATGCATTACAAGCAAAATCATCACTAAATGCACATAAAATCATACTTGCACCACGAGGTTCCAAGTATGACCAAGCTAAAGCATTAGAACTTTCTAAAGAAAAAGAAATTGTTATTTTGTGTGGTCATTATGAAGGTGTTGATGAAAGAGTATACAAATATTTTGATGAATCAATTTCAATTGGAGATTATATTTTAACGGGCGGCGAAACTGCAGCTTTTTGTTTAATAGATTCAATTTCAAGACTAATAAAAGGTGTAATTAGTGAAGATTCGATTGTTGAAGAAAGTTTTTCGAATCAGTTGCTTGAATATCCACAATACACAGAACCATTTGATTATAATGGCGAAAAAGTCCCTGATATTTTATATTCTGGAAACCATACAGCCATTAATAAATATCACAAAAAAATGTCGATATTTATGACACAAAAATATCGACCTGATCTATTAGTTAATTATAAATTCACTAAAGAAGAATTAAAATTGATTAACGAATTAGAATCTAATATTCAAGGTGATTGGGAAATAAAAGCCATTGAAAAAGGTTCAAAATTCACTAAAAACCATTAAATCCTGGAGGGAATTTCCCTCCATTTTTCATATTTTTCATTTGCTTCATCATCATTTTTGATTGTTCGTACTTTTTTAAAACTCTATTTACATCAGCAGTAGTTTTACCACTGCCTCTAGCGATCCTTATTTTTCTACTATTTTTCAAAATTTCAGGATGTTCTCTTTCATAAGGAGTCATTGAATTAATTATTGTTTCAAATTTCTTCATTTCGCTTTCTGCACTTGCAAGTTGTTGATCAGAAATTTTTGGCATGCCAGGAATTAATTTCAATAAACCGCCAAAACTTCCTAGCTTTTGAACTTGTTTCATTTGAGCGAGCATATCAGTTAAAGTGAATTTCCCATCTTCCATCTTTTTCATCGCTCTGCGCGCTTCTTTTTCATCTATGTTTTCTTGGACCTTATCAATTAAAGTTAAAACATCACCCATCCCCAAAATACGTTCGGCAGCTCTATCTGCATGGAAAACATCGATGTCAGATACCTTTTCGCCAACACCTATGAATTTAATTGGAGCGCCAGTGATTTTAGCAATTGAAAGTGCAGCACCGCCTCTTGAATCGCCATCCATTTTCGACATTACAACACCTGTTATTCCGAGCATTTCATTGAATGTTTTTGCAACATTAACAGAATCCTGACCAGCCATTGCATCAGTCAAAAGTAATATTTCATTTGGTTGAATTTTGTCTTTCATTTCTTTGAGTTCGTTCATCAAATCTTCATCAATTTGAAGACGACCTGCTGTATCAACAAGTAAAACATCATAGTTATCATATTTTGCTTTTTCTAAAGCTTTGTTAGATATTTCTACTGGATTTTTACTATTTCTATCTATATATACATCAACATCTATTTGTTTTGCTAATTGTTCGAGTTGATCAATAGCGGCTGGACGGTAGACATCACACGCAGCCAAAAGAACTTTTTTCCCTTCTTTTGCCTTCATTAAATTAGCAAGTTTAGCTGCAGTTGTTGTTTTACCACTTCCTTGCAAACCAACTAATAAAATAATAGTTGGATTTCTTTTTGCATATTCAAGTTTAGTGTTATCACTACCCAAAAGTTCAACAAGTTCATCACGAACAATTTTGATAACCATTTCACTTGGATGAAGTTCATTAAAAACCTTTTCACCAATTGCTTTTTCTTTTACATCATTAATAAAATCCTTAACAACTTTATAATTGACATCAGCTTCTAAAAGAGCGATTTTAACCTCTTTTAGGACTTCGTCCATATTATCTTCGGTCAATCGAGATTGGCCCTTTATTTTCTTAACAATATTTGAAAATTTTTCAGTTAATGATTCGAATGCCATATTTTAAAACTCCTTATAAATTTTCTTCTTAATCTCGTCATCTATGTCGCTATTTTCTAAGATTTGCTTTATATTTTTATGTTTTTCATCTAATTTTAAGATAGATTCATATTCTTTAAGTTTCTCTTTGCAATGATTTATTGAATCAAGCACAGCACTTCGAGAAATCTTTAACTCTTCGCTTATTTCTGATAATGATAAATTAAACTTATAATAATTATCCATTATCAAAATTTGTTTATCGGTAAAAAGATTTCGATAAATATCATATAAGTCATTAATATAATTGAATTCATTAATATTATTCATTTTCTACAAGTCCACTACAAAGCCCATAAAGATATTTATCTAAATCAAATTCTTCCATATCTTCCATTTTTTCTCCAAGCCCTATAAATCTTACTGGAATTTGAAGTTCATCTCTAATAGCTAAAATAATGCCACCTTTACTAGTTCCATCCATTTTAGTGATAACAATTCCGCTTATATCAATTAAATCTTTAAATGCTTTGGCTTGCAAAACACCATTTTGACCAGTCGTTGCATCTAAAACCAAAAAACACTCGATGTCATATGGAATTTCTTTCTTTATAACTCTTTTAATTTTGGCAAGTTCATCCATTAAATTTTGTTTGTTTTGAAGTCTACCTGCAGTATCGATAATTACTAAATCATATTCACCATTTATGCCTTTTTTAATGCCTTCATAAGCAACGCTTGCAGGATCCTCATTTTCTTTTCCTACAACAATCTCAGTTTTCAGTCTTTCAGCCCATATTTTAAGTTGTTCGGTTGCTCCCGCTCTAAATGTATCTCCAGCAACAAGCAAAACTTTTTTACCTAAATTAATATAACGATAGGCTAATTTTGCAATAGATGTAGTTTTTCCAACGCCATTAACCCCAACCATTAAAAGTACTTCGGGTTTATGTGCAAAAATAATATCGTTATGAATATCTTCACCTTCTTTTAAATAGTTGTAGAACATCTTATCAACTAATAATTCATTAATTTCTTTTGGTGAAGAAATATTCTTTTCTTTGGATTCATTAAGCAATTCTTCAATAACTTTTAAAGAAAAATTAACTCCACAATCAGCTTCGATTAATATTTCTTCAAGTTCACTAAAATAATTATCATTAACATCCTTATATTTTCTTGTTAATGCATCTAATTTATTAGAAAAATTTTGTCTCGATTTAGACAAACCTTTTTCATACTTTTCAACAACTTTTTCGTTATTTGATTTAGAAAATTTATCTTTTAAAAATTTAAATAATCCCATATTACTTTGCAACCTTATTTAAAGCATCTTGTGCGGCTCTTTGTTCGGCTTCTTTTTTGCTTTTTCCAACGCCAGTTCCTAATGCTTGATTATTAAAATAAACTTCAACTTCGAAAGTTCTATCATGAGGTGGTCCTTTTTCGCTTATGACTTTATAAGTAACTGACTCACGATATTCAGCTTGCATTGCCTCTTGAAGTCTTGATTTATAATCTTTAACTTCAGTAGGTTGGAAGTTTTTAACATCATCTTCAAACATGTTGACAATATATCTAAAAGCAACCTGAATTCCTTGATCAAGATAAATAGCACCAAGAACAGCTTCAAAAATATCTTCTAATATATGATCATTTTTTAATGCTTGTTCTTTTGTTAAACTATGGCCAGCTCGAATATATTTGTCATAATGATATTCTCTAGCTTTTCTCGCAAGAGAAGCTGTTTGAACTAATGTAGATCTTGCCTTAGTCATTGATCCTTCATTCATTTCTGGATGATAATTATAAATTAAACTTGCAATGACAAACCCTAAAACACTATCACCCATGAATTCAAGTCTTTCATAATCGTGGTGGTGTGTTTTTGCATCACTATTAAAACTCGAATGGGTAAAAGCCATTTCATATAATTCAATATTTTTTGGATTTATTCCAAAAGATTTTAAAAACTCTGCAAGATTTTCCATAAAATTAATTTAAAGCCTCTTGAAATTTTGAAACGATATTTTCATTTGATAATTTATAAGATAATTCAAGAGCTGATAAAAATGCTTTCGCATCACTATTGCCATGTGCTTTAATAACAATTCCATTAACACCAACAAGTAAGGCTCCTCCAACATTTTTATAATCCATTTTTGCTCTCATTTCATTAATACCTTTTTTGCAACATAAATATCCAATCATACTAAGAAAATTACGCTTAAATGCATCTTTCATCATATATGACATTGCTTTTGCGGTTCCTTCGGTTGCTTTTAAAAATATATTTCCAGAAAAACCATCACAAACTAAAACATCCATATCCCCAAATAAAGCATCCCTTCCTTCAGTATTACCTTTAAAATTTAAAGTGCCATCAGCCTTTAATAATTTAAATGCTTCTTTAGTTACGGGGCTTCCTTTTTCGTCTTCAGTTCCGTTGCTCAATAAATAAACTCTAGGATTATCTTCTTTATAAACAAATTTATAAAATAAAGATCCCATCTTAGCAAATTGATGCAATTCTTCTTTAGTGTTTGCGTTATTAGCACCTAAATCGCAAACAACAAAATATTTTCCTTTTTTTATTGTAGGGAAAGATGTGATAAATCCAGGTCTATCAACATTTTTTAGCCTTTTAATTTTGAATATTGATGCTGTCAAGAGAGCGCCACTTGATCCAGCACTTATTAAAGCATCGCATTTTTCATTCAAAAACGTTTTTGTGCCAACCATTAAACTACTATTTTCATCCCTATATGCGGTCATTGGATCTACATCCATTTTTAAAACTGTTTTTGAATTAACGACTATAACTTGATCATAATCTTTAAATTCATTATTTAATGATTCGTCTCCAATTGCATATATTTGAACATCTTTATGATTTTTAACAAATTCTTTTACTGCAGGAATTGTGGTTTTTAATCCTAAATCCCCACCCATCATATCTACAACAATTTTCATATTTTTTGCCTCTCACATATTATATTAAAATTATAATAGTTTGACATTTAAAATTTAAAGAATTAACCATTAAAAAAGTTAAGCTGCATTATTTGTAGCTTAACTATCCGTAATATGACCAAATATGATCTTCCCACTCAATAAATTAGGATTTAAGTATCAATGGGCTATCCCCCTATATTCTAAGGTTCGATTTAAAAATTAAATTTCTTTTTTTATTGATCCTGTCCTCCTTTTCTCATTTATGAACATTTTTTCTTCATATATGGAAACCGCTTTATTTCTTATATTAATTGCAGCATTTAAATCACGATCAATTTCAAAACCACATGAACAAGAATAAGTTCGATCTTCTAAAGTCAAATCATTATTTAATTGCCCACAATTAGAACATATTCTAGAAGATGGATAAAATTCAGGAACTTTAATGACTTTCTTACCAAGCATTATCGCCTTATATTCAAGAATCTTTATAAATGTATCGTATGCATTTTTATAAGTTTGTTTACCAAGATGATGATTTTGAGCAATTTTAGCTAGAGATAATGTTTCAACCCCTATCAAATCATATTTTGATAAAAGGTAACTAGCTGCTTGATTAAGCAAATACGTTCTTTTATTTGCTACCTTGTGATTTAGTTTTTCATGTAAATATTTTTTCTTTAAATAGTTTTTGCTTCCAAACTTACATTTATGCATTTGCCTTCTAATTCTCTTAATTTTATCAATAAGATAGTTTTTAATTTGATATTTATCACCAAATTCATTATCGCTAGTTACAAACAAATGAGGTGATGAATAATCTAAACCAACAGCGCCAACTATTTCTTTATTTTTATCAACAATTAATTCGCTAACTCCTAAATTTATATAAAATTCATCCTTATTTTTTTCTTCAATAATAACATTTCTTAAATAAAAATTTGCCGGAAGTGGTCGATGATATTTTATTTTAAACGTCCCAATTTTATCAAGAGTAATCTTATTATAGAGATCATTAAAGAAATACTTGGTTTTAATATCAAAATGTATTTTCTTCGGATATTTATTTATGTTTTTCATGCATGGAAATTCTTGAATATATCCATCTTTATATTTTTTAATAATCTTATTTATTAAATGATATACAGAAATATAAGCTGTAAAATTCCCATTATTTAGTTCAGGATTTTTCTTAGCAAAATCTTTAATGAAAATTCCTTCATCTTCATTCTCAAAAATTCTTTTTTCTTTAACCTTTAATAGTAAATTAAAAAGAATTGTGCACTTAGAATACAAAGCGTCAAACTTTTCTTTTTGCCTTTTTGTTAAATAAATTCTGTACTTAAAGCTTCTATTTATGACCATAATATTTCCTTTACACTATTAATAGGGGGGGAATTCAAAAAATTTATAAAAAAAGTGATGGTTTTGATATACAAAACCATCACTTGTGTTGATTTATATTACTCTACGCCAATTAAGAAACTATAAATTGGTTGATCGCCACGTCTTACATCAAGATCGAAATCTTTATAATTCTCATTTAAATAGTTGTTAACTTCTTTTTCTTCTTCATTAGTAATGTCTTTACCTAAAATAACAGTAATGATTGCAGAATCTTCATCAACTAATTTTTCGACTAAAGTTTTAAATGTTACCATTTTATCAGGGTTTGAGAAGATAATATCTTTGCTTTCTCTAATACCCATGAATTCATCTTTGCCAACATGAACGCCATTAATATCAGTATCTTTAATAGCGAATGTAACACTTCCAGATTTAACAGCTTTAATTTGTTCTTCCATATTTTTGATGTTTTCTTTCTTTGAAACATCAGGTGTGAACATCATACTACCAACAATGCCTTGCATAATTGTTTTTGTTGGAATAACAACAACATCAACTTTTCCCTTTAAAACATCTTTTGCTTGATTTGCGGCTAAGATTATATTCCCATTATTTGGAAAAACATAAACTACTTTAGCTTTTGTTTCTTTGATGATTTTTAAGAAATCTTCAGTTGAAGGATTCATAGTTTGACCACCAGGAACAATATAATTTACACCGACATCGTGGAAAAATTTATCGATTCCAGGCCCACTACTAGTTGCAACAAGAGCATAATCATTAATTAATTCATACTCTTCTTCTTTGTTCTCTTCAATATTATTAGTTTCAGTTTTATTGCTTGTATTATCCTCAATAGGAGCGATACTACTCTTAACATTCAAACTAGCAAATTCTCCATAATTTTGGGCGAAAGATATAATTTCTCCAATATTTTGTGTTTTAACATGCACTTTTATTATATTTTCATTTTCATCAATTGAAACATTTGTTCCATGCCCACTTATAACACTTGAAAATCTTGTTTTTTGGTATGGTTTCTTTGTTTTTGATGGTCCAAGTTTTAAGGTAAAGTCCACTTCATAATTTACAATATCGTTGCTAACTTCGGAATCAGTATTTTTAGTGTCAATAACCGTGGCTGCATTTTTCTCGATGAATTCGCCATGAATTGCACTAGACATACCTTCCAATATTTTAACAAGTCCTGCACCACCACTATCAACAACACCAACTTCTTTTAAAACCGGTAATAAATTTGGGGTTCTAGAAAGCGAAGCTTTAGCTTCTTTTAAAATTAAGTCAAAAGCTTCTTCTAAAGATGTTTTTTCATCAACTTTTTCAAGTAAATAACTACTTGATTCTCTTATTACAGTTAAAATTGTTCCTTCAACAGGTTTAATAACGGCTTTATAAGCTACTTTTCTACCATTATCAAAGGCATAAGCTAAATCAAGAGCATTAATTTCTTCTTTCCCTTCAAGAGCTTGGCTAAAACCTCTAAAAATTTGAGAGGTAATAACACCACTATTGCCTCTTGCTCCCATAAGCAGACCTCTAGAAAATACTTTAGAAATTTCGTAAATACTAGAATCATTCCTATTCATAATTTCTTTTGCACCACTAGACATAGTTAAATTCATATTCATGCCGGTATCACCATCTGGAACAGGAAATACATTAAGTGCATCGATTTCTGGGTAATGATTATATAAATTATTTGCTGCAGATATCAGCAACATTTTAAATTTTTGTCCATTAATAACTCTCATTTTAATTGCTCCAATTCAAATTATTAAAGATCACGTAATTCTTCAACATATACGTTTACTTTATTAAATAAGCCATTAAATTGCTTATTTAAGAAATATAAAATACGATTGCTAACTTCACTAGCAACCTCTGTGATCTTAACGCCATATGCAACAGTAAGGTGTATATCAACATTGTATTTTGACCCAATTTTATATACCCCTATACCCTCACTATACTTTTCTCTTTTTAAAATAACATCAATAGGATTTTTGCTTGAAACCAAACCTAAAACACCATATGTTTCACAACATATGTCCCCTATATATCCGCTTATATCTTTTAAACTAATATCTAAATTAGTTTTACTTTTACTTGTTTCAATTTCCATATTAATTCCTTAATAGGTAAATATTATACCATAGAATATATTCTATAAAAAGATTTAATATCCTTTATAAATTCATAAAAAAAGCCCGGCAACGTGCTATTCTCACCTTACGGCTACCTTCGCCACTACAGCGCTTAACTTCTCTGTTCGGGATGGGAAGAGGTGTGTCCACTGTGTCATCGTCACCAGACTTAATAGAGAGAACAATTGTTCCCTGAAAACTAGATATTTATATTTTATACATGTCTTACCGAAAAATTTTATGATTTTTTTAACTCAAGGTTAAAATCTTAGAAATTAAGTCCTCGTGCTATTAGTATTAGTCGACTGAATGCCTTACGACACTTACATCTCTAACCTATCAACCTCCTAACTTTGGAGGGCACTTACTTCTTACGAATGAGAAGTCTAATCTTATGGTTTGCTTCGCGCTTATATGCTTTCAGCGTTTATCAATTCCATGGGCAGCTACTCAGCCATGCCTCTGGCGAGACAACTGATATACCGTTGCCATGTTCATCCCGGTCCTCTCGTACTAGGGACAAGTCCATTCAAACTTCTTTCGCCCACAACAGATAGGGACCAAACTGTCTCACGACGTTTTGAACCCAGCTCGCGTACCACTT
>CAVFXI010000002.1:0-8825 GCA_963626345.1 Gemmiger formicilis
TCCGTGAAGGTTTAAACGTTGCAGAATTCTTTACTGGTACTCACGGTGCTCGTAAGGGTGGTGCTGATACCGCTTTAAAGACTGCTGACTCAGGATATTTAACTCGTCGTTTAGTCGATGTCTCTCAAGACGTTATTATTAGAGAAGAAGATTGCCATACTGATCATGGTTCATTCGTATGTGATATTTACGATACTACACAAAATAGTTTAATCGTTTCACTCTATGACCGTTTAGTTGGTAGATTCTCATGCCACGACATTATTGATCCAAATAGTGGAGAAATTATTGTTGAAGGCAATACATTAATTGATGAAGCATTAGCAAAGAAGATTGTTGATGCTGGAATCAAAAAAGTCGAAATTAGATCATTATTTGGTTGCCAAACTAAAGATGGTGTTTGTGTCCATTGTTATGGTCGTAACTTAGCTACTGGAAAACTTGTTCAAGTTGGTCAAGCAGTTGGTATTATGGCTGCTCAATCAATTGGTGAACCAGGTACTCAATTAACCATGCGTACATTCCACTCTGGTGGTGTTGCTGGTGGTGATATTACTCAAGGTCTTCCACGTGTCCAAGAACTTTTCGAAGCTCGTACTCCAAAAGGTGAAGCTACAATCTCAGAAATTTCAGGTGTTGTTAGTGACATTGTTGAAAAAGAAGGTGTCTCTACAATTACTATTCAAAACGAACTTGAAGAGAAAACTTATGAAACCAACTTTGGCGCAAGAGTTAGAGTTAAAAAAGGAGACCAAATCTCCAATGGTGATATGTTAACTGAAGGTGCAATTAAGCCTTCTAAATTACTTGAAGTTAGTGATGTTTCACATGTTCAACAATATATCATTAAAGAAGTTCAAAAAGTTTATCGTAGCCAAGGTATTGGAATTTCCGATAAACACATTGAAGTTATTGTTAGACAAATGCTTCGTAAGATGGTTGTTATCGATAAAGGTGATACAGAATTAATCACTGGAACCCGTGTTTCATTAAATGCTTTCAATGAAGCAAATGAAAAAGTCTTACTTGAAGGAAAACGTCCAGCAGTTGCTACCCCATTAATTTTAGGTATTACTAAAGCTGCTCTTGAAACTGATAGTTTCTTAAGTGCTGCATCATTCCAAGAAACAACTCGTGTTCTTACAGATGCTGCAATTAAAGGCAAGACTGATCCACTCCATGGTCTAAAAGAAAATGTTATTACTGGTAAGTTAATTCCAGCTGGTAATGGTTTAAAGACAGATCAAGAAGAAAGAGAAATCTTAAAGAACTTCGATGTCTTAGATACTATGAAGGATGTCAAGAGACAATATATTGGTATTCATGATAGCGAACACTCACTCGATGATGATAATGCTCAATATCGTGATGAAGAAAGTTTAATGACTGAAGATCAATATAATTACGCTCACAATAATAATCAATAAAAGATGTAAAAAGCCCAAGGATGAAAGTTCTTGGGCTTTTAAACAAAAAAATAGCTACTGGAGAATTAAAAATCATTCGTGAAATTAGCTATTTCAGATGTGGTAAATTATGTGTCACATATGAACCTAAAAAAATTATAAAATGAAAGATAGTTTCACGAATGATTTTTATATGATAAATGCGATGTTTTGTCAAAAATGGTTCACTGATATCGTTGTCATAAAAAATATTCATTTTTTTGTTGACTTGGTATATTGATTTTGAGTAGAATATTAACGCTGAATGAAGCGATTTTTTAATCGAATATTTAGATACACCGGGATTCGTGTGTATAAGAGAGAGGAAAAAAGGAGAAAAAGTAATGCCAACTATTAATCAATTAGTTAGAGAAGGCAGGAAAACCCCTGTCGTCAAATCTAAGGCACCAGCACTTTTAAAAAGATTTAATTCATTAAAGAAACATGAAACAAATCAAAATAGTGCTCAAAAAAGAGGCGTTTGTACCCGTGTCGGCACAATGACCCCTAAGAAACCAAACTCAGCTTTACGTAAGTACGCTCGTGTTAAGCTCAGTAATGGTTATGAAGTCACTGCTTATATTGGTGGTGAAGGACACAATTTACAAGAACACAGTACTGTTATGATCCGTGGCGGTAGAGTTAAGGATTTACCAGGTGTTCGTTATCACATCATTAGAGGATGTCTTGATTGCGCAGGTATTGAAGCCCGTAGACAAGGTCGTTCTTTATATGGAACAAAGAAACCAAAAGCGGAGGAATAGTTTATGCCAAGAAAAGGTAGTGTAAGTAAACGTGATGTTTTACCAGATCCAATTTATAATTCAAAGTTAGTTACTCGTTTAATTAACAAGATTATGTTAGATGGTAAAAAAGGTACCGCTGAAGAAATTTTATATGGTGCTTTCGAAATTATTGAACAAAAAACAGGAAAACCTGCAAATGATGTATTCTCAACTGCAGTTAATAACATCATGCCAGATGTTGAATTAAAAGCTAAACGTATTGGTGCTGCAAACTATCAAGTCCCAACTGAAGTTTCACCAGAACGTAAAGTTACTTTATGCTTAAGATGGTTAGTTAATTATTCAAGATTAAGAAAAGAAAAATCAATGAAAGAAAAATTAGCAAACGAAATCATCGATGCAGCTAACAACACTGGAGCTAGTGTTAAGAAGAAAGAAGATACAATTAGAATGGCAGAAGCCAATAAGGCTTATGCTCACTATAAGTGGTAATCTAGGAGAAATTTATGGCTGGTAGAGAATATGATTTAGAGCATACTCGTAATATCGGTATCATGGCTCACATTGATGCCGGTAAAACAACAACAACCGAAAGAATCCTTTATTTCACTGGAAAGATTCATAAGATTGGTGAAGTTCATGATGGTGCTGCTACTATGGACTTCATGGTTCAAGAACAAGAAAGAGGTATTACTATTACTAGTGCCGCTACAACTTGTTTTTGGAAAGGTAATCGTGTAAACATTATTGATACTCCAGGGCACGTCGACTTTACAGTTGAAGTTGAAAGATCCTTAAGAGTTCTTGATGGTGCTGTTACCGTTCTTGATGGAAAAAATGGTGTTGAACCACAAACAGAAACAGTTTGGAGACAAGGTAGTAAATATGGTGTTCCAAGAATTGTTTTCGTTAATAAGTTAGATGCTATTGGTGCTGATTTTGATATGTCAGTTGCTTCCCTCAAGGAAAAACTTGGAGCTAATGCTAAAGCTGTCCAATACCCAATTGGTATTAGTGATACATTAAGAGGTCTTGTTGACCTTGTTAAAATGGAAGCTTGGGATTATACCGGATGTGCTGAACATGAAGATCCAAAACTTGTACCAATTCCAGAAGAATTAGTTGAAAAATGTAAGAAATTAAGAGAAGAATTACTCGAAGATTTAGCTGGATTCGATGATCATTTAATGGAAGAACTCCTTGAAGGTCAAGAACCATCTGTTGAAGAAATCAAAGAAGTAATTCGTAAAGCAGTTTTAGCTGAAAAGTTCTATCCAGTTTTCTGTGGTAGTGCTTATAAGAACAAAGGTATTCAAAAATTACTTGATGGTGTTATTGATTACTTACCATCACCTGTTGAAATACCTCCAGCAAAAGGTACTGATGAAAAGACTGGCAAAGAATATTTCTGTAAAGCCGATGATAATCAACCTCTTGTTGCCTTAGCTTTCAAAATTGCTACAGATCCATTCGTTGGTAGACTTGCTTATGTTAGAGTCTATTCAGGTGTTTTAAAGAGTGGAAGTTATGTTTATAACAGCAACAAAGGACAAAATGAACGTATTGCTCGTTTAGTCTTAATGCACGCAAATCATAGACAAGAAGTTGAAGAACTTCACGCTGGTGATATTGGTGCTGTTATTGGTTTAAAAAATACAACCACTGGTGAAACTCTTTGCGATACATCAATTGATGTTACCCTTGAGAAAATGGAATTCCCAGAACCAGTTATTGAAGAAGCTATTGAACCAAAAACCAAGGCTGACCAAGAAAAGATGGGTATTGCTTTAGTTAAACTTGCTGAAGAAGATCCTACATTTAAAGTTCATACTGATCCAGATAGTGGACAAACCATTATTGCTGGTGTTGGTGAATTACATCTTGATATTATCGTTGATCGTTTAAGAAGAGAATTTAACGTTCAAGTCGAAGTTGGTAAACCACAAGTTGGTTATAGAGAAACAATCCGTAGAGCTGCTGATTGTGAAGGTAAATACATTAAGCAATCTGGTGGTCGTGGTCAATATGGTCACGTTTGGATTAAGTTCGAACCAAACGAAGGAAAAGGATTTGAATTTGTTAATGCTCTCGTTGGTGGTAGTGTTCCAAAAGAATATGTCAAACCAACTCAAGATGGTTTAGTTGATGCTATGACTAGAGGTTTAATTGCTGGTTATCCAGTAATTGATGTTAAAGCAACATTATTTGATGGTAGTTATCACGATGTTGATAGTAGTGAAGCTGCTTATAAAGTTGCTGCTTCCTTAGCCTTAAAACAAGCCGCAGCTAAATGCGATCCTGTTATCTTAGAACCTTTAATGAAGGTTGAAGTTACAGTTCCAGAACAATATTATGGTGATGTTATCGGTGATATTTCACGTAGAAGAGGAAATATGACTGGTGAAGCACAACGTGGTAATGCTAAGATTGTCGAAGCTGAAGTACCACTTTCAGAGATGTTTGGTTACGTTACTGACTTACGTAGTTTCACTCAAGGTCGTGGATCATTCACTATGGAATTTGAAAGATTCGGAGAATGTCCAAAGTATATCCAAGATGAAATTATCAAGAAAAGTGGCGTTACAAAAGCTTAATTAATTAGGCTATAAATTAGATTATTTTGCTGCTTTAATGTTTATAAACATTATTGAATAGAAAAATAATTTAATATAAAATATTTACATGCGTTATGCATATATAAAGGAGAAATTAAATTTATGGCAAAAGCAAAATTTGATAGAAGCAAGGTCCATATGAACATTGGTACCATCGGCCACGTTGACCATGGTAAAACAACCTTAACTGCTGCTATCACTCACGTCTTATCAAAAGAAGGTTTAATCGATGCTGGTGAAGTTAAAAACTATGATCAAATCGATGCCGCTCCAGAAGAAAAGGCAAGAGGTATTACAATTAATACTGCTCACATTGAGTACAGTACAAAGAAGAGACACTATGCACACGTCGATTGCCCAGGGCACGCTGACTATGTTAAGAATATGATTACTGGTGCAGCCCAAATGGATGCTGCTATCTTAGTCGTTGCAGCTACCGATGGTGTTATGCCTCAAACTCGTGAACACATCTTACTTGCTAAACAAGTTGGTGTTCCATATATCGTTGTTTATTTAAATAAATGCGATATGGTCGATGATCCAGAATTAATCGATTTAGTCGAAATGGATGTCAGAGACTTATTAAGCAAATATGGTTATCCAGGCGATGAAACCCCAATTATCAGAGGTTCAGCTCTTAAAGCATTACAAGGTGATCCAAACTATGAAAAGAGTGTCATCGAATTAATGGATGCTGTTGATAGCTATGTCCCAGATCCAGTCCGTGATAACGATAAACCATTCTTAATGCCAATTGAAGACGTTGAAACAATTACTGGCCGTGGAACCGTTATTACTGGTCGTGTTGAAAGAGGAACTTTAAAACCAAACGATGAATGTGAAATCGTTGGTATTAAACCAACCATCAAGACAGTTGTTACTTCTCTTGAAATGTTCCGTAAGACCTTAGACTTCGCAGAAGCTGGTGATAATATTGGTGCCTTATTAAGAGGTGTTGATAGATCACAAGTCGAAAGAGGACAAGTTCTTGCTAAACCAGGAAGTATCACTCCACATAGCAAATTCACTTGCTCAGTCTACGTCTTAAAGAAAGAAGAAGGTGGAAGACACACTGCTTTCTTAAGCAACTACAGACCACAATTCTATTTCCATACCACTGATATTACTGGTACAATTACTTTACCACCAGAAATTCAAATGGTTATGCCAGGTGATAACGTCAACTTCAACGTTGAATTAATTCACCCAGTAGCAATTGAAAAAGGTACCAAATTCTCAATCCGTGAAGGTGGAAGAACTGTTGGTGCAGGAACTGTTACTGAAATTATTAAATAGTTATTGTTTAACGAAAATTATAAAGAGCTCTTCGGAGCTCTTTTATTATTCCTAAAATTTGTAGATATAGGTATTTTATGATTTAAAAAGACTTTAATCTAATATAAAATTAATCATATGAAAAAAGTAATGTGTCCAAAATGTGAAGAAGTTTTTGAAATTGATGAAAATAGCGACCTTCTTCCTACCGGTTGTGTGTATTGCAAAAAATGTCGCGAACCATTTTATCCAAATGATGGAGTAGCAAAGCTTGAAAATGAATTTAAAAGAACTGTTTCTGCTGCATATAAAGATATGTATATGAAACAAAATTATGAACAAGCTGCTGGTGAATATGAATATGCTTTAACTTTAAAAAATGATGATTTAGGAGCAGTTGTTGGTTCATCTCTTGCTAAAATTTATGCATCAAAATTAAATGAAAGAGCATTTTTAGATGTTATCGATGCTTTTGAAAGTAGAGATATAGTCTTAAATACTGAAAATACTTTTATTTATCTTAGTTTTGTAAGAGATGCGGTCTATTCTTTTGAACAATTTTTAAAGATGACAAGACAAAACTTAACTAAAGATGGCGTCTTTTATAATAAAGAATTCTTTTCATATTATTTAGATGGTATCAAAGAAATTAATAAAGTGATGGATTATTTTAGGGAATCATTACCATTAGTAGATAAAGATGAATATGATAGTTTTAAAAAGGAAAATAACTTATTTGATCAAGATTTTGAAACTATGACAAATGGTATTAGGAATAGACTTAATGGCGATTATAAAGTTAATGGAGTTGGATATGTTCAAGTCTCTAATGGCGAGATGGAAATCGTAAGAGAAGAAAAATACGATGTAGTAACTCCTGTGGAAGTTGATTTGTCGCTTTTACCAGTAAATGAAAAAGCATTAAGAGTTAGAAAATTAATGATTGGTTATTTTTTGTTTTTAACTTTAATGATTATTACATTTATAATTATTTATTTTGTGACCAAAATTAATACATTCCTTTGGTTCTTATCAATTCCTGTTGTACTTGCGGCAATTGGTTATTTTGTATTCACTTATTTAATTAAAAAATCTTATTAAATATATTTGTTTTCTTTCAAATAATTTAATAATTTTATAGAGGCAAGGTATCGATGAGATAACTTGTCTTTTTCAATTGGATCGAGTTCTGCATATGTTTTATTAATATCGTCAACTTTGAAAACTGGATCATAACCAAAATCATCAGTAGCAACTATTTTTGATATCGAGCCATGAACTTCTCCAACAAATTCAATTGGTTTATCTTCTACATTAATTAAGACGATTGAACAATGAAATCTAGCCTTGCTTCCAAGATGATGCTCAACTAAATAATTTAAACATTTTTCTTGGCCGCCCATTTCTTCCATATATCTATGGGAATAAATTCCTGGGAAATGCTCACCTAATTCATCAATTTCTATCCCGGAATCGTCAGCAATAATTGGAAGATTAGTAAATTTTTTACAAGCCTCGCATTTAATTAAAGCATTTTCAAAAAAGGTTTTCCCTGTTTCATCTGGATCGATATCGATATTTAAGTCTTTTAATGAATATATTTTTACATCATAATCTTTAAAGATTTCGCGAAATTCTTTAAGTTTGTGTTGGTTATTGGTTGCTAATAAAATTTCAAACATAGTTTTTACCTCTTTGAATATTATATAAACTTTTCCAAAAAAACATATAAATTCCTGTTTGAAATTTTTGATGTCACATATGATTTTTCATTTTCCATACTTGAAATTTTATATACGTTCTTTGATGTTTCTATAAATATTCTTAATTTTATTCGAAGATTACGATTCATATTTGTGTGATATAATTTTCCTATGTTAGATAAACCTTTTTATAAATACATATATACAACGCCAGCGAATTTTTCGAATTTAGTTTTAATAAGTGATGGCGAATATTTAGTTGGTTTATTTTTTGAATCACTTAAGAAGGAATCAAAGAGCAATAATAGCAACTTTAAAGAAGATCCATCCAAGTTTAAGGATGTCATCAAATGGTTAGATATTTATTTTAGTGGTGAAGAACCTAATTTTATTCCAAAATATAAAATTAATAATCTAACACCTTTTAGAAATGATGTCATAAATGAAATTAAGAAAATCAAGTATGGGAAAACATGTACATACGGAGATATTTCTAAAATATTAGAAGCAAAATATAAAGTTAAAAAGATGTCTTCTCAAGCTGTTGGTGGAGCGGTTGGTCAGAATCCTATTTGTATAATTGTACCTTGTCATAGAGTTATTGGAAAAAACAATAAACTTGTGGGCTATGCTGGTGGCATTCAAAACAAAAACGAACTTTTAAAATTGGAAGCATCAAAAAAAGCATGATATTTTAAAAAAATGTTAATTTTAACTAAAATTATTTAAAAATTTTTTGAATTCCCCCCCTATTAATAGTAGGAGGGCAAAGTTCTATGATAAAAATTGTAAAAATATTTTTAATATTGATTTCAAATTACCATTTTGGTAATATGAAATTAGTTTTTGGTGCATTATTATGAAATATGAATATAGTCCACCAAGACTAAAAAAAGAATATGAAGATGAACGTAAAATGAAGAAAAAATATGGAATTGAAATTTCTCATGGGATGACATTATTTCTAGATGCAGTAAACGCCTCGTTAAATGCATATGATTTAATATCTTATAGATTTTTCATGATCGAACACCTTAAAGG
>CAVFXI010000002.1:8835-29726 GCA_963626345.1 Gemmiger formicilis
CCTTAAAGGGAATTTAAAGAACTGTTATTCTTTAACTTTAGATAAGAAAAAAAGTAAATGGAGAATTTTAATTCAAATGTTAGATGATGAAGGAAATGTCTTAATTCCTTCTGATGATGAGATAGAATTTTTAAAAAGTGTTAGAAGAATTAGAATAAGGGAGTTAAGTGAACATTATGTCGAATATTAAAAGATTGCATCCTGGGATTCATATTAAAGTAAATTTAGAAACTATGGAAATGACAGCGAAGGAATTTTCTGTTAGGACAGGGATATCTGAACGTGTTTTGTCGCCAATTATTAATTGTAAATCTAACATTACTTTTGAAATCGCTTTTAAATTAGCGCAGTTTTTCGGTAGTTCAGTTGAATTTTGGATGAATTTACAAAATCAATATGACTTATATATGTATGAAATAAAAAAAGATGAAGAATTGAAAAAAGAATTGTTATTAGCCAATAAAGTTAAAAAATATCTTTTAAGTATTGATGCAATATCTAATAGAGATGCAAATACCGAAATTGTTTTTAAATGTAAAAAGTTGATAGGTGTTAATGACTTAACGTTGTTGGATAAGAAAGATCCTTTTGCTTGCCTTAAAGAACAGCATTCCAATAAAAGTGTTGATTATTTTATGCAAAATTTTTGGATTGCTTTAGCTTTAAATGAGGCAAGAAAGAAAAATGGAATTCCATACAACAGAACATTATTGGTTGATTCCATAGATGAAATAAGAGCGATGACCACACAAGATTTAGATGTTTTTCTTCCAAGATTAAAGCAAATTTTATCGGATTGTGGCATTTCTTTTGTTTTGCTCCCATATTTGACAAAATCAAATATTTATGGGGTGACTAAATGGTTTAGTAAGGATGATGTTATGCTTGCAATCTCAAACAGGGGAGGTAGAGCAGATTTGTTTTGGTTCACTTTGTTTCATGAAATTTCTCATGTATTAATGGAGCATAGAAGAAAAGCACTAGTTAATTTAGAGGGTAAAGAAGATGAAGAAGCTGATAAGATGGCGGAAGATATGCTTATTCCTAAAAAAGAATGGGATAAATTTATAAACGAAAATAAATTTGATAAAAAATCTATAATTAGTTTTGCAAACAAAATTAATATTCTTCCTTGTATCATTCTTGGGAGATTGCATAAAGAAAAAAGCAATATAGTTCCTTATGGAAAATTTGATAAATCATTCAATGTTTTCTATAAAATTACAAATTATATCGATGTAAAGCAATAAAAAACACCAACATTATATATTGGTGTCAAATTAACATATCTGGAGCAGGTGACGGGAATCGAACCCGCATGACCAGCTTGGAAGGCTGGAGTTCTACCACTGAACTACACCTGCGCGCCTAAATATTATATTAGAAGAGTCAATATAATTCAAGCGGTAGTTTCTTAGTTCAAAGAGCTAGCAATAAAGTTTTTAATGGTTTGTGAATCCATATAACCTGTAGTTGCTTTAATTGCTTTCCCATCTTTAATAACAAAGATTGTTGGAACTGCACGAATATTAAATCTTGCAGCAAGTTGTTGGTGTTTATCAACATCTACTGAAAGGAATTGATAATCTTTTAATTCTTCGCTAACTTCTAAGAGGTTTGGATGCAACATTTTGCATGGACCACACCAGGTAGCATTAAAATCAACAATAGTAACTCCCTTACTTACTAATTCTTCGAAGTTTTCATTTGGTAATAATTCTTTAATCATAAATTTCTCCTTTTATTTCGTGATTAATACAAATATTAAATATATTAATGCAATGTGTAGTGGATAATACAAATAGAATGAGTATTGAATAATCTTATTTGAATATCCTTTTCTTCCGTTATAGAAAAATATTGGTATGGTACTAAAGAACATAAATGATTGTAAAGCACCATCAATTAATTGATCTAAACCATTTTCATAAAATGGAAGATAGGTAATAACATAGCAAACAAGTGTTAAAAAAGCAATTATAATGCATACAATAGAATTTTTCGATCTTTGATATTGATTAGATTCTTTAAATTCTTTAATTTGTTCTTCATCATTGGCTAAAGTCTTTTTAAGTCTATTATCATAAATTTTATAACCAAGTAAAGCTACCATAAAAAGAAATGGAGCAGTTATATCGTATTGCATAAATAGACCATTAAAATAAATAAATGATTTAACTTCATTAATTGTGTAGAAACCTTCAACAAAAATAAGTTTTGTGCAAAAACTTGCAATTATATAAAGAATAGGTAAACAACATAAAAATTTATATTTTGTGTGAAATATAAAATAATAGAAAACAGCCAAAATAAACAATGTTATAAAAATATTTCCATTATACACAAAGTTAAAATCGCCATTTCCTATGACTTGTATTAATGTCATTGCTATATAAATTACAATTGCTTCAACACCTAATCTTAATAAATATTTTTTTATATTTTTGGTGTGTGATAAACCTTCTAATAAGACAAAAATGAATATTGGAAGAGCAAGTCTACCAAACATTCTAAAAACATAGCCGATGGTATTTATTGTGCCTTCATTATAATAATTCATCATCATATAGCCTATATGATCAATGGTCATAAAAATGGCTGCAAGTATCTTTAAAACAAAACTAGAAAGACCTTTTTTATCTGTAGAATTACTTATTTTTTCCATAATAAATTATTTTGTAGCAAAAGTTGAAATAACAGTCATTAAAACTGCAATAAAGTTATTAGTAACATGAGCTAATATTGATGTTTCAAGACCCTCTTTATCATAGACGTAACACAAGATTAATCCAGAAATCACATATGATGGAATGTTGATTAGTTCGACTTTTAAGGCATTACTGTTTCCAAAAGTACTGAAGTCAAAATGGATAAATCCAAAAATAATTGCAGCAACTATATAAGCAAGAACTCGATTATATCTTCTTAAGAAACTAAATAAACCTAAACGATAACCTAATTCTTCACAAATTGGTCCGATAAACGAAAAAACAATAACAGATAAAACGGGGAAATTTGCGATTATGCTATCAATTGCATTTTCGTTATTGTTACTCCCAACGTTTCCAAATACTACACTTGAAAAAGCATTATATAAAGCAGAGGCAATAATGAGGAAAAAACCATACGCGATACCATAAATCCAAGTTCTCTTTTCTTTAAATTTAAAGAAAACTTTAACAACATCTTTATTTAAAATTAGTAAGCAAACTCCAAATGCAACTAGATAAATTGAAAAATTCATCATAGCACTTCCGGCAACTGAATTTAAAAAATATGGGTTAACTAAAACAGTTATAAATTGAAATAAAAGGGAAATCGCTGTTAACCCTAGTATTAGCATCAAAAATAAAGAAATTTCTTTTGAAATTGCTACATCTCTTCGCTCTGCAAAAACAAGCCATCTTGGTTTTGCTTTCACTTCTTCTTTATTAATTTCAGGCTGTTCTTCTTTGGTTTCTACAACAACTTTTTCTTCGCTTTCTTTAATATTGAAGCCGCAATATGGGCATTTTTCTAAATCATCATCAATTAATAAACCACAATTTGGGCACTTTTTCTTTTCGTTCATTGTTTTTACCTGTCAATAATTATACTATAATTATTGTTGAAAGAAATATTTATATGGAATTTGTAATTAAAGATTTTTATGAAAATGAGATTGATGTAGAAAAATCTAGATTTATAACATATTTTTTCCCAATTTCTTCAAAAGAAGATTTTCTTTTACAAATAAATAAGATAAAAAAAGAGCATAATAAAGCAAGACACCATTGTTATGCATATAAAATTAATGGAGAAATTAAATATTCTGATGATGGAGAGCCTCAAGGCAGTGCTGGAAAACCAATTTTGTCTGTAATTGAAAGTAAGAATCTTAATAATTGTGCAATTATTGTTGTTAGGTATTTTGGTGGAGTTCTACTTGGAAGCGGGAGATTACTTAGAACTTATTCATTAAGTGCATCATCAATTGTTTCTATAGCAAAATTTTATGAAATTATCGAAGAAAATGAAATTTCGGTGGAAGTTGAATTAGATTATTATGATATTTTTAAAAATTATCTTTCTAAAAAGCATTTTCTTATTAAATCAACTATCTTTAATGATAAAATATCTATAGTTTTTTATACGCCTTTAAATTTTAATGATGATTTGGATTCGATGTTCTATCCAAAAGTTAAAATATTAAGTAAGGAAGTAGTGAAACGTGCAAAAGAGGTTATGTAAATGAGTGATCAAGAAAATTGCAACCATCAATGTGAAGGTTGTTCAGTAGAAAATTGTTCTGGAAGAGGTGTGATTGAGAAAATTAAGCCAAATTCACAAAGCAGTTTTAAACATGTTATAGGTGTTGTTAGTGGGAAAGGCGGCGTTGGAAAATCATTTGTTACTTCAATGCTTGCAGTTTCTTTAAATAAACTTGGATATAAAGTTGGAATTTTAGATGGGGATATTACTGGTCCATCAATTCCAAAAACTTTTAATATTCATGAACAAGCAACTGGAGATGGAGTAAGTTTAATTTTTCCAGCAGTTACTAAAACTGGAATTAAAGTAATTTCGTCGAATATGCTTTTACCAAACGAAACCGATCCAATTATTTGGAGAGGAACATTAATATCCAGTTTATTAACTCAATTTTATACAGATGTTTTATGGGAAGAACTAGATTATTTATTAATAGATATGCCACCAGGAACGGGAGATGTTACTTTAACAACATTCCAATCAATTCCATTAGATGGTGTAATTATTGTTACTTCACCACAAGATCTTGTTAGTGTTATTGTTAAGAAGGCTGTCAATATGGCTAAACAAATGAATGTTAAAGTTTTAGGTCTTATTGAAAATATGTCATATGTTGAGTGTCCAAATTGCAAGGAACACATTGAAATTTATGGAAAATCACATGCTGAAGAAGTTGCAAAAGATGAAGGTATTGAATTGCTTGGTCAATTACCAATTAAAGTTGGTGTAAGTAATTTGATTGATGATGGAAAAGCCGAAGAAATTTCATTCAAGGAATTTGATGATATAGTTAAAAAATTAGTTAAATAGGAGGCAATCTTTATGATAAATGTTAAAGAATTTAAAGATCGAAGAACGAAATTATATAGTTTATTAGATGATAATAGCATCTTAATTCTTTATGCTGGCATTGCTAAAAAAAGTAGTGCTGATGAAACATATGATTTCATAGGAAATAGAAATTTCTATTATTTAACTAATATTGAACAAGAAGGTTCAATATTTGTCGCTATTAAAAACGATCAAATAGTTACAGAATTTTTATTTATTTCTGAATATGATGAAAATAAAGAAAAATGGACTGGAAAAAGATTAACAAGCGAAGAAGCTTGTAAATTTAGTGGAATTAACAATGTTTTGTTCTTAAATACATTTGAAGCGCAAATGAATATGATTTTGAATAAAGATAATCATGCTTATGGTCTTTTCGATAAGATTTATTTAGATTTAGATTCTGAAATAAAAGTTGCTGAAAGAACTACAACTAGAGAAATCATGGAACAAATGCAAGATAAACATAAAGATATTAAATTCTTTGATGTTTATAAAACCATTTGCGATTTAAGAGCGGTTAAAAGTGCTCAAGAGGTTGAGGAACTTAAAGAAGCAGTTGCAAAAACTAAAGTTGGTCTCAATAAAATCATATGTGCTATCAAACCAGGCATGTATGAATATCAACTTTCAGCATTATTTAAATATACTGTTAGTGATTTTGATAATTCGGATTTATCATTTCCAACAATTTCTGCAACAGGCAAAAATGCTGTAATTTTGCATTATCCAAATGGAACATCGAAATTAAGTGATGGCGATTTGGTATTATTTGATTTGGGCGCTAAAAATCATGGTTATTGCGGAGATATTTCTCGTACATTCCCAGTTAATGGTAAATTCACTGAACAACAAAAGTTGATTTATGAAATTGTTCTTGGGTGCAATAAGATGATTATTAAAACCGTTAAACCTGGAATTACTTTGAAAGAATTACAGCAAAAAGCTGTTGAATATATGGCACGAAGATGTTTAGAAGCAAATTTAATTAAAAATTTAGAAGATATTCGTTCAGTTTATTATCATAGTGTTTCTCATCATATTGGTCTTGATTGTCATGATCCAATGAATGTAACAATGCCTCTTGTTAGCGGGAACATTATAAGTGATGAACCAGGATTATATTTTAAAGATCTTGGAATTGGTGTGAGGATTGAAGATGATCTTTTAGTTACGGATGATGGATGTTATTGTTTATCTGGGAATATTATTAAAGAAGTTAATGATATAGAAAAAGCTATGCTATATAAGGAGTAAAATATGAAATATAAGTGCTTAGTTTGTGGACAAATTATTGATAATAATGAAATGTGTCCTTATTGTGGGAGTGATTCTTCTCAAATCGTTCCTATTGAATCAGAAGGAAAAACTGGACATTATAGATGTTTAGTTTGTGGTAGAGAAACTGAAAATGGTGATTATTGCCCATATTGCGGAAGCCAAAGATTATATAACTTAGATAGTCGCAAAGTTGAAAATACAACATCAATTAATATCCAAAATGGCGAAGAAAATCATAAACCAGAAGTAAATGAGAGTGAAAAATATGAACATGTTCATTATGAAAATAAGAACAGTTTCTTCTTTAATAAGCCAGAAGAATTTAATGGAGAAAATAATGCTCAAGAAGATGAAAGTGCTGCACCTCAACAAGAATTTAATGCACCAAAAATTGAAGAAGATGAGCATTATGGAAATGAAGAAAATCAAGAATATCATGAAGAAGAGGAAAGTAATGAATCTAGATATTTCAATATGTTTGGTGAATTGCTTCCATTAGATTCGATTCAAAACCCTGATCCTGAAAAAGTCGAAACACTTTATAGAATGGGTGTTGAAAGAGGATATAAAATTTCTCCTGAAGAAGTAGCTTCTGCTTTTGCTGAAGAAGAATATAGCGAAGAAGAAAGCGAACCTACTCACGAAGAAGAACATTATAATGGTGAAGAGGAACATTTCGAAGAAAATGTTGAAAACGTTGAAGAAGAAAATGTAGAAGAAGAAAATGTTGCTCCTGAGCAAGAAAATTTCATTCGTGAACCTGAAGAAATCATTCATGAAACTGAAGAAGTTGCACATGAAGTTGAAGAAACTTTAGATGAAAATCAAGAAGTTGAACACCAAGAACCTGAAGAAGAAATTGATCCAGAAATGACAAATCATGGTATCGAAGAAAATATTTATGATGACGAAGATTTAGAACATGAATTATATGCTTCTCTTTGTTTATTACTTTTGAAGAATGAGGATAGTGAAGAAGATCAAATTGCTAGACCATTATTAAATTTGTTAAAAGAAAAAACATTAGCAAATATTCAAGAAAAACTTGATGTTGACGAAGAAGAAAATAAAGTTTTAGCTTTGCTTGATGCTCTTGTGGCAAAAGGTAATAAAACCAATGATGAAAAACTTCTAAAATATAAGAAATTCTTGGATTTATTTAGAGCTTTATTTGATAAGTAAATTTTATGATTAAGAATATATTTTTTGATTTTAATGGGACCATTTTAAATGATCTTGAGCTTTGCTGTAATATTGAGCAAACAATGATGGAACATAATGGTCTTAGACCTTATACGATGCAAGAATATTTGGATAAGTTCTTTTTTCCTGTAAGCAAGTACTATGATTCTATTGGTATCACGAGTGAAAATTTCTTGGAAGCAGCTGATTTTTTTAATAAGGAATATAATTCAAGATGGAAGAAAGAAACCCATCTTTATGATGGAATTGTTGAGAGTATAAAAGAATTAAAAAAGAATGGTTATAGGTTGTTTGTTTTATCTGCAACTAAACAAGAATTTCTAGATGAACAACTTAAATTCCTGGGAATTTATGATTTGTTCGAAGGAACATGCGGCAATCGAGATGATTTAGGAAGTTCTAAAATCGAGTATGGGAAAGCATATGCAAAACTACATAATGTTGACCCATCCGAGACAATTATGATTGGCGATACAATTCATGATTATGAAGTCTCCAAAGAATTAGGCTTTAATTGTCTGCTTTTTACTAAAGGTCATAATTCAAAGTGGCGTCTTGAAAATTTAGGTGTTAAGACGTTTGATAGCTACGGAAATCTTTTAAAAGTAGTTAAAACATACTAGATTTTCTAATTTTTAGTTTATTTTTATGGATAAAAATAAGATAATATTCATATTATGAAAAGAAGAAATGGATTTCAACCAAGAGTTTTAATTAGTTTATTGTCGTTTTTATTACAAGTGGTTCTTGTAGTTACTTTTTTTGTTGTTTTAGTTTTATCCCCATTTGGAACAGAATTTTATCTAGGCGGACTTATTGTTTTATTGTTTTTTGATTGTGTTATTGGTTTGTTTATTGCAAACACAAAAGTAGAAGCATCATTTAAAATAAGTTGGTTAGTAGTTGTAATTTGCCTGCCATTTGTTGGTGGATTTTTATATTTGTTATTTGCAAATAAAATAACCACCAAAAAAATGAGAAAAAATAGATTTTCTGTCATTAATGATTTATCAGTTAAATTAAGACCAGATAGTTCTAAAGAACTTGCTGCTCTAAGTAAAAAAAGTGAAAGTGCAGGAAATATTGCAAATTATTTATATCTAAATGCAAATAGTGGTACTTATACAAATACCGAAGTTACATACTATAAAATTGGCGATTTAAGTCTTGAACCAATGGTTCAAGAGCTAAAAAAAGCTAAAAAATTTATTTTTCTAGAATATTTTATTATGCAATCTGGCGAATTCTTTGATTCTCTTTTTAACGTTTTAGTTGAAAAAGTTAAAGAAGGCGTTGATGTTAGATTAATTTATGATGATTTTGGTTGTTCGAGCAAAATGTCTTCGTTTTTCTATAAAGAAGTGAGAAAAGCAGGAATTAAATGTTATGCATTTAATATGATTAGACCTTTTTTAGATATTCGACAAAATAATCGTGATCATAGGAAAATTATGGTAATTGATGGAGTAGTTGGTTTTACTGGCGGTATTAATATTGCTGATGAATACATTAATATCGGATCAAAGTTTGGGCTATGGAAAGATAATTGTGTAATGCTTAAGGGACCAGCAGTTAATAGTCTTACAACCCTTTTCTTATCAATCTGGAATTTAATTGAAAAGAAAAAGAAAAATGAAGATACAATTATTGATATTGAGAATTTTTCTTATACAAGAAATAAGGAATATGATGTTAGAGAAAATAAAAAACAAAATGGTTTTGTTACACCATTTGGAGAAGAACCTTTTGATGGTGAAGAGAGTGCACGAAATGTTCTCTTACAAATGATAACGAAAGCAACCAAATATGTTTATATTTCAACTCCATATTTAATTTTAGATGAAGAAATGATTACTGCTCTTGAAATTGCAGCAAAATCAGGTGTGGATGTTAGAATTATTACTCCAGGAACTCCAGATAAAAAAATTGTCTATCAATGTACTAGAAGTTTTTATGGAAGTTTGCTTGTAAGTGGAGTAAAAGTTTATGAATATAAACCTGGGTTTAACCATGAAAAGATGATGGTTGTTGATGGAGTAATGGCTGAAACTGGAACAATTAATTTAGATTTTAGAAGTTTATATCTTCACTATGAAAATGGAATTTTCTTCTACGGAGGAAAAGAAGTTAAAGATATGGATGATGATTTAAAGGAAATGATTAAAGATTCTAAAGAAATTTTCTTAAATGATTATCTAAAAGTATCTCGAATTAAAAGGATTTGGTGGTCCATATTAAGAATATTCTCTACATTATTTTAAATTATTGAGGGCATGAAATATGAACCAATTAGAATGTAAAAATGTTTCTAAAGTTTACGGAAATAAAAAGAAGAATCAAGCTGAAATTATAGCTTTAGAAGATGCAACTTTCTCTATTAAAAAAGGGGAAGTTGTTGTTATTTTAGGGCCTAGTGGTGCTGGTAAAACCACCCTTTTAAATATTTTAGGGGCGATGGACAAAGCTAGTGGTGGTAGTTATTGCTTAGATGGCAAAGATGTTACTAAAATGAAAGAGAAAGATCTTGTACGTTTTAGAAGAGAAGATATTGGTTTTGTTTTTCAATTTTATAATTTGATGCCAAATTTAAATGCTTATGAAAATGTTTATTTGGCAGCTAGTTTGGTTAAGAATCCATATGATGTTCATAAAATTATGGAACTTGTTGGTTTGAAAGATCGTGAAAAGAATTTCCCTTCGCAACTTAGTGGTGGTGAGCAACAAAGAGTCGCAATCGCACGTGCACTTGTTAAGAACCCAACCTTACTTCTTTGTGATGAACCTACCGGTGCACTTGACTCAAAAACTGGAGCTCAGATTATTTCGTTACTTTTAAAAGTTGCAAAAGAACAAAAGAAAACGGTTATTATTGTTACTCATAATAGAGCAATTTCAATCATTGCTGATAGAATTATTAAAGTTCAAGATGGTCATATCATTTCTAATGAAGTTATTAAAAATCCAAAGAAAGCAGAAGATATAAAATGGTAAAAACTACTTGGGTATTAGCGCAAAAATTGAGAAGAGATATATCCCGAAATTTTTTGCAATTTATAGCAATTATTTTTATTTTAGCAACTTGTGTTTCTTTATTTTTGGGATTAACTGCTAATGCTTATGAATTTAATAAAAGAGTAGAAGAAGTCTACGATTCAAATCATGGAAATCTTGCAGATGTTTGGATTACTGTAAGCGATTATAATGAAGAAGATTATAATAATATTGCTAAATTTAATGAAGATGATGATAAAAAATTAATTGAAAAAAGACTTATAATGCCTGCAATGTACGAGGGCTATTCTACTTATGGATTAATGAGTGAAAATCTTCCAACAATTAACAAGGCATACGATGTTGAATTAAGTACTAATTATGAAGAAAATAAAGATTATTTCTTTTTATATATTCCTTATGAATATAAAACAAGATTTTCAAATTCGAAATTAGATGATTTTGTTGAAATTTCATATTCTTCAAGTTCACTAGTTAGTATTTTTAATGGAATAGTATCTTCACTAGGAGATACTCCATTAGGAATTGATGCTAAAAATCATATAAGTGATGCTTTTAAAGGAGAAGAGACAAATCTTAAATTTAAAGTTTCAGCTTATATGTCACAACCTGAAAATATTCAAAACGCTCAATTTAATAGTGCCTATTTTTTGTTAGGAAGCAAATATTTTCTTTATAAATCTCTTAACAAAGTTATTGATACCTATGATGATTCATCAATTAGTTATACAAAAGGAATATTTGAAGCCATTAGAGACAATATATTAGAAAATAGTACTGATCTTGACGAATTAATTACAAGTTTAAACAATCAATATGTTGTGAAATTAAATGAAAATATAACTAGAGATGATTATATTGATGAATTGAATGCTTATTTCCAAAATAATAATCGCTTATCCTCTATTATGAATAAGGATAATTTACCAAGTAATAGTGTAGTTCAAAACGATATTCAACAAGCTAAACAATTAACATATGTTTTCCCTGTTATTTTCTTTGTTGTTGCAATTTTAGTTGTTTTAACAACAATTTCACAAATGATTTTAAAACAGAGAATGCAAATTGGAACTTTAAAATCATTAGGCGTAAGAAAAGGAAGAATTGTTTTCTATTATATGTCTTTAATGTCAACTGTTGCTCTTATTGGAACAGGACTTGGAGCAATTATTGGCCCTTTAACTATAGCTAAAGTTTTGGATACAAAATACAAGCTTTTATACAGTCTTCCAGAGTTTCATTATTATTGGCCAATTAAAGAAATACTTATAGTTATTGCTTTAATTATTATTTTAGTGTCGCTATTAACTTCGATTATTATTCATAATGAGCTTAAACTTAGTCCAGCAGATTCAATGAGGCCAAAAGCTCCTAACTATAAGTTTCATGAAACTAAACATGAAACAAAACATACTTCTATGATGATGGCTTTAAGAAATATTAAGATTCATTTTACTAAATCCTTAATGGTCATAATTGGAATTATGGGCTGTACAGGCTTATTAATATGTGGTTATGGAATTGACGACACCATTGAATATGGTAAAAATCTTGATATGAATAGTTATTACTGTACAGATGTAAATGTTACATATTCTCCAGGAACTTTATCTTTAAAAGATGAAATCGAAAACATTAAAGGTGTTGAAAATTGCGAAGAATATGCAGTGATTTCTGTTCAAGCAACTGATCTTAGCAAGGAAAACTTTATCAATACCCAAGTAATTTATTTTGATCGATATGATTCAACTAATTTTAAATATGAAAAGTGGTTAGATGATGGTATTGGAATTAGTGAATCAACTGCAGAACAACTTGGTGTTAAAGAAGATGATAAAGTAACGTTTATCCTTAATGGTGAAGAGTACACATTATACGTAAACAAAGTTTTCTATACATTTTCTATCAAAGGACTATTTATATATCATCAAACGCTCGAAAACTTAGTTGATTATAAGACAAATGCATGGGTGAACGTGAAAAATATTGATGAAGTCGATAGAATATCATCTGAGATTAAAGATATAGATGGTGTTAGTTCATCTATGACTCGTATTGAAAGAATGGATACCATTAATGGTTATGTTTCTGCTATTGGCTCAATGACTATTGTTATTAAAGTATTTGCAATCATTCTTGCGGTTATTGTTTTAATTAACCTAGCAATCCTTAATTTCGAAGAAAGAAAACGTGAAATTGCAACTCTTAGAGTTCTTGGATTTAAACGAAGGGAGATTGCTGCATCTTTGATTTATGAAGTTATGATTCTTACTATAATTGGTGCAACTTTAGGTCTGTTCTTAGGCTATCCATTAACTTATATAGTTTTATTTGTTAATAAAACACCTCTTGTGAGTTTTTACTATTATGTTGCTCCAATTTCTTATATTTTTGGGTTTGCATTATCATTTGTGACAGCGCTTATCGTTAATCTAATTATAACTCGAAGAGTCAACAAAATATCGATGTCTGAATCATTAAAATCTATTGAATAAATTAAAAGTGCAAGTATGAAACTATGCGTGTCATACTTGCACTTTTTATTAAAAACCCATGCAGAAACTGCATGGATTAACTTTTTATTATTTATCTTCAATTGCTGCTTTAGCTCTTGCATCAAACTTTTTACGATCAGCAGTATTTAAAATTCTCTTTCTGATTCTATAAGTTTTTGGAGTGATTTCAACAAGTTCATCACTATTAATGTAGTCTAAGCAAGCTTCTAATGACATTTTCCTTGGGACTTTTAAAACAACTGTAAAATCTTTGTTTGATGATCTTTGGTTAGTTAGGTTTTTGGTTGCACAAACGTTAACTGATAAATCAGTATCATATTTATTTTCACCAACAACCATACCTTCATAAACATCAACGCCAGGAGCAATGAACATAACGCCTCTTTCCTCAACGTGTTGAATTGCATATGGGGTGGCCATACCTTTTTCAGTAGCAACCAAAACACCGATTTGTCTTTCGCCTAAGTCCTTCTTTTCAAGTGGTCTATAGTCTTTATAGGTGTGAGAGATAATTCCATATCCTTTGGTTAAAGTTAAGAAATTGGAAATAAATCCAAGTAATCCTCTAGAAGGAATAATGTAATCAATCTTAGTGTTTGCATCGCCTGCATCCATATTAACAAGTTCTGCATCTCTTGTTCCTAAAGCGGTCATAATATCACCAACGAATTCATTAGGAACTTCAATTGATAAATCTTCGAAAGGTTCACATTTAACGCCATCAATCTCTTTAATAATAACTTCAGGTCTTGAAACTTCAAGTTCATAACCTTCTCTACGCATATTTTCAATTAAGATACCAAGATGTAATTCACCTCTACCAGCAACGACCCATGATTCTGAATTAGGAACTCTTGTAACTTTCAATGAAACATCTCTTTGAACTTCTTTATTCAATCTTTCTTGAATTTGTCTAGCAGTTAACAAATCTCCATCATTTCCAGCAAATGGGGAACTATTTGTACCAAAAGTCATAGTCATTGTTGGTTCGTCAATATGAATTGGTGGAAGTGGTTCAATTAATGAATTATCACAAATTGTTTCACCAACGTTAATATCTGGCAAACCTGCGACTGCGACAATATCACCTGCTTGGGCTGATTCAATTTCCTGTTTTTTAAGGCCAAAGTAGCCAATGACTTTTTGAATCTTGAATTGTTTAATTGAACCATCTCTTCTAGCACAACTCACTAAAGTACCATTTTTAATGGTACCTCTTTGAATTCTGCCAATACCCATACGACCAACATAATCGTTATAATCAAGCATTGCAACTTGCATTTGAAGTGGACCTTCTTCGGTGACACGTGGTTCTGGAATTTCACTTAAAATTAAATCGAAGATAGGAGTCATTCCTTCTTGTTGAGTTGATAAAAGTGGATCTAATGATGAAGTCCCATTTAAAGCGCTACAATAAGCAACTTTAAAATCTAAGAAATCATCTGGTGCTCCAAGTTCGATGAATAAATTTAATACTTCATCTACTGCCTTAGCAGGATTTGCATTTGGTCTATCAACTTTATTAATAACAACAATAGGTTTAACATTGGCTTCAATTGCCTTTTTAAGAACAAAACGAGTTTGAGGCATTGTTCCTTCAAAAGCGTCAACAAGTAATAAACAACCATCAACCATGTGCATAATTCTTTCAACTTCACCGCCAAAATCAGCGTGCCCTGGAGTGTCAAGAATATTAATCTTTGTGTCTTTATATAAAATGGATGTTGTTTTAGCTAAAATTGTAATTCCTCTTTCTCTTTCGATAGGATCGCTATCCATAACACGATCTTGAATTTTTTCGTTTTCTCTAAAAGTATTTGAGCTCTTTAAAAGTTGATTTACTAATGTAGTTTTACCATGATCAACGTGGGCAATAATTGCAACATTTCTCATTTTCATAAATCAAACCTCCAAATAATTAAAATAACGACTAATAAAATATCATAAATTAACCCACTTTTTCAACATAAATATATTAATATATTTAAAATGGTGAGTATGGGAAAATACCTGCTTTCATGAAAATTTACAAAAAAGTATTTTCTACTACCTTTTTAATAGCCGTTTATCTATAATATTTTTTGTATGAGAACAAATGGTATATTAATGGCGATCTCCTCACTTCCTGGAGATCAAGGAATAGGTGATTTTGGTGAAAGTGCCTATGAATTTATTGATTTAATTAAATCGGCAAAAATTAAAATTTGGCAAGTTTTACCATTGAATCCTGTTGGATATGGGAATTCACCATATCAATCAGAATGTGGAGAAGCAATCGATCCAATCTACATTTCTTTAAATGAACTTGTTAAAGAAGGATATTTAAAAAGTATTAAAACTTTTAACAAGACTAGTGATCGAGTTGATTATGAAGCAGTTAGAGAATTTAAAGATAAATATTTACGTTTAGCTTTTAAATCTCAAAAAGATACTGATTCAAAAGAATTTAAAGATTTTGAAAAAGCAAATAAATGGCTTGATAACTATGCTAAATTCCATATTATTTTCTTAAAAAATAATTATCTTGAATGGAATAAGTGGGATGTAATCGAAAGATATGATCCATATCAACATAAATTCAACTATTCAAAATATTTAAAAGAAATTTTATATCTTAAATGGTGTCAATTTATTGCTTTTAAGCAATTTATGAAACTTAAAGAATATGCTAATAAGAATGGCATAAAAATCATGGGTGACATTCCATTTTATGTTGGTGGTATGTCAAGTGATGTTTGGGAAAATCAAGATGATTTCCTACTTGATGAGCAAGATAGATTCACACATATTGCAGGTGTTCCACCAGATTATTTTAGTAAAACTGGTCAAAGATGGGGCAATCCAATTTATGATTGGGACCAACTTAAAAAAGAAGGTTATGAATTTTGGATGAACAGATTTAAATATGCATCAAAAATGTATGATATTTTGCGTATTGATCACTTTAGAGCTTTTGATACATATTGGAAAGTTCCTTCATCATGTCCAACTGCTGAAGTTGGCAAGTGGATTAAAGGTCCAGGAACTGACTTTTTCGATACTTTAAAGAAAAGTGATATTAAATTAGATATTGTCGCCGAAGATTTAGGTGATTTATTCCCATCTGTCATTGAACTCAAAAATCATTATAAATTCCCTGGAATGTATATTCTAGAATTCAATTTTTTAAATCCAACTTTAAAAATTGAACAAAATCAGATTGTTTATACTGGAACACATGATAATGATACTCTTGTTGGATGGTTTAAATCATTAAAAGAAGAAGAGCAAAATCAAGTTAAATTGAAGATGAAGATTTTGAAAGTTAAAGGCAGGACCATGAATGAAAAATTCTTGAACTATGCCTATGAATCTATTGCTGATTACGTAATTATTCCAATGTGGGATTTCTTAAGTTTAGGTTCTTATTCAAGAATGAATGTTCCTGGAATTTGTGGTAGTCCAAACTGGGAATTTAGAATTAAAAACTTTGATGATTTTAAGAAAGTTTTACCATCTATTCTTAAATTAAACGAAAATAATAGAAGAGATAAATAGAATGTATAACATTGGTCTTATTTCCTTAGGGTGTGTAAAAAACACCGTAGATAGCGAATCTATTTTAGCTATGCTTCCTCAAGAAGATTTTAATATTGTTACTGATTTAGAGAAAAGTGATTTAATTATTATCAATACTTGTGGGTTTATTTTAGATGCAAAAATTGAAGCGATTAATGTAATTATTGAAGCTTTGAAATATAAAAAGAAAACAATTGTTTTAGGATGTCTTGTCGAACGTTATAAAGATGATTTGGTCAAAGAATTTCCTGAAGTAGATGCTTTTGTTTCATTAAAAGAATATCCAAATCTTCAAGATATCATTAACAAAGTGCTTAATAGAGAAGTGGTGGATGAAGAATTTGATATTTTTAATAGAGTTTTATCAACTCCTTCATATTCAGCATATTTAAAAATATCTGAAGGTTGCGATAATTTTTGTGCATTTTGTTCTATCCCATTCATTAGAGGAAGATTTCATAGCTATGATTTTAATGAACTTGTTTTGTATGCTAAAGATTTAGCTAAAAATGGTATTAAAGAACTTATAGTTATTTCTCAAGATACGGTTAGTTATGGAAAAGACTTAAAAGATGGTTCTAACTTATATAAGTTACTTAAAGAATTAGATAAGATTGAAGGGCTAGAATTTATTAGGGTTTTGTATACTTATCCAGAAGGTATCACGGATGAAATTTTAGAGCTTATATCGAAATCAAATAAGATCGTTCATTATTTTGATATACCTTTACAACATTGTTCTACAAGGATATTAAAGTTGATGAATAGACACGATACAAAAGAATCTATTTTGTCTTTATATGAAAGAATTAAAAGAATTGTCCCTGATGCAATTTTAAGAACAACTTTAATTGCTGGATTTCCAAGTGAAACAGATGAAGAAGCTAAAGAATTATTGGATTTCATCAAAGAAATTAAATTTAATCATCTTGGAGTGTTTACATATTCTAAAGAAGAAGGAACTAAAGCAAGTTTACTTGATAATCAAATAGATGATGAAATTAAAAATAAGAGAAAAGATGCTTTAATGAATGAACAAAAGAAAATTTCTTATGAATTAAATAAAGGATTAGTTGGCAAGAAATTTAAAGCTATTATTACTAAGATTTTAGGTAATAACGAATACGAAGTTAGAAGTCAATTTAATTCCCCAGATGATATAGATGGAAGCATTATTCTTCAATCAAAAAATAAGCATATGGAGGGCGAAATTCTTAATATAGAAATCACAAACGCATTTGTTTATGATTTGCTTGCTAAAGAAGCCTAGATGCACGCTATAAAATTATTGAAATATGTGTCAAGTTCATATACAATAATAAGGCGTGATTAAGCCCCATTAGTTAATCGGTATAACGGATCCATGGTAAGGATCTATGCGTAGTTCGACTCTGCGATGGGGCACCACAAATGAAATAAATAGCACCGAAAGGTGCTTTTTTGTTACAATAATTTAAAGGAGCTATATATGGAAAATAGAACTTTTGAATTGCTAAGCAAAATGAATATTCCATTTAAAGAATACCATCATGAATCATGCTTAAATTATGAAATTGCTCATAAAATAGATGAGGAACTTCATATTGCTGGACAAGAAGCAAAAGCATTATTGATGAAAGGCAAGAAAACTGGATTATATTATTGTTTTTTAACTATTGAAGGAGTTCGCGTTGATCAAAAACATGTTAAAGAATTGGTCAATGAAAAGGTGTCTTTAGTGCAAGCGGATGAAATTAAAGAAGTATTTAGCGAAGTTGTTGGATGTGTTTCGCCATTTGGTTATGATAAGAATTTAGTTTATATTGTAGATGAACAATGTTTTTCATTTAATGAGTTAATTTATGCTGCTGGAATCGATACTTGTTCATTCACGATTCAAGGAAAAGATTTGAAAAAATTATTAGAATTGTTGCCAAATAGAAAAATTGTTTATTAAAAAACTTCTGGGGTTCCAGAAGTTTTTACTAATCCATTTTAATTCGATAAATATATTTTGCTTTTGTAAATTTACCAAAAATATATTTATTACAAGCTGATTCATTATTTATATAAACATATCCATCTTTATACATGATTTCTTCATTCATTGCTGGACCAGTAATTTCATTAACTAGTTCGTTTTCCCCTAAGAAACTAATTGGGATTGACAATAAGAAATCATCATTTTTATATTCGCTCATATATGTATTTGAATTTACTTTATACGATAAAAGTTTAGAAGGATTAATTCCACATGATGTGCTAATTACAATTTTTCCTGAATCAGTAATACACATACCTTGAGCGTTATTTGTAATTGCATAACCAAAAAGTGGTAGTGGAGAAACGAGATCTCCAATGAATGGATAAGCCAAAATAAAGGCATGGCTCTCTTGTTCGCCATTCTTGACATAATGAGTTTCATCTGTGGTGTATTTATTTCCATCGTAGTATTCGCCAACATACATCATTGCTGTCGAAGCAAAACAAAAACTAGAATTCGTGTGAACCTTTTGTTCGGATTCAATGTTTACATAATCACCATTAGAAGCATTAACTAAATCGCTCATAGATAATGAGTATAAATTTTTTGAATTTGAAATATATGCTTTCTCTCCATGAACAGTGATTCCGCCAGCATGTCTTTTAAAAATTTCGCCATTATATTTTAATGATACATATTTTGTAGAATCATCTAATTCATTAGTGATATAAATTCTAGAAGCTGACTCATCATGCATATAGCCCGCGTTTAAATAAACATTATAGGTTTCAGAATATGCTAATCCTTGAGGAATGTAATCATCATGAATTCCTGGGATTTTATGCAATCTTTCTGCATTTTTATAGTAATCACTAAATCTAATTGAGTCATAAGCTGAAATACCTCCGACTGCAACTATAGGTAGACCTATTACTACTGCTAAAACTGTAACAAGAATACTTTTTAATTTACCCATAAAAATCTCCTTTATTTGTACAAAATATTATATAAAAAATAATTATAGTTGGTTATATTTAATTAATGAAAGTTTTAATTTTTTTTAATAATATAATCCTCATTTGCAAACGGGCGCAACAAAATCTCGTTTTAATCATCATTTTTCTTAAAACATTCTCTAAATCTCAATTTTTTTCGTTTCTTTATAGCTAGTTCTATAAACAAAAGTGCCTTATCGTACTTATCTTTTGGACCATTTGAAATGAACCAGAAAAGATTTAGCCAATCTTGCAATTGTTTTCTGTTATAGCCTCCATGGGCATCCATAAATATTTTTAAAATTCTATGAACCTGATTGATGGGGTTTAATGGATTCTTGCTATCAGGAACATTTTTATAATCCGCAGGATCATAAGCACTGCTTTCAAGGTTTAGTTTTTCAATCAAAACATTGTGCGATTTTTCTCTATCATGAATAAGGTGAGAGCCAGGTTTAATATGCTTTCCATAAGCTTTAAAAGATGTTATTTCATCAAGTTTTGATGCATTTGTTTGTATAAAAAATGAACAATCTTCGCACAAACCTGTTGCGACGCAAATTTTATTTTTTGAGATGCCTCTTAACGCTTTACCATCCTTTTTAACAATATCTTTGCATATGACCGAAAAGAATTTTTCATCAATATAAACATCTCCCGATAAAATAACATCATTTTGGACATCTTTCAGAACAAGAAAAACTTTTTGAAGCCAAAATTTGCCCGTGGTTTCAGCATTTCTGTTATCAAATGAAGAAGACTTAATACTATGAAACTCGAATAAATGGAGCAAAAATTCAATCCATTCAGAGATTGGAATTTTCTTTGAATCAAAAATTGTTCCAGTCAAAACATTAAAACGTTTACTACAATCATGGCAGAAAAATCTTTGAATACCATTTGATGTTTTTCCTGATTTATAGAAGTTATTGGAACCGCAATAAGGACAAGTATCTATTTTTTGTGAATTAATGAACTTAATTTCATCTTTGCTCTGCTTCCTATGCTTTGCTTCGTACCATTCTTTAACGGTGTTTTCAACCAACTTTTCGCCTAAAGTTTTTTCCTTTTTGGTTGACCAACTAAAGTCTCTCAATGGTTGAGATTTTTTTCTAATTGTTTTCATATGTAGTGGTGATTCGAACTTTCAGAGACCAACATTGGAACCACCACAGTTACCAAACAATGTTAGTCTCTGGAAGCTCTTTAGTAGCTCCCTTTCAATGAGCACTAACATTATAACACAATTTTATTTTACGCCCGTTTGCAAATGAGGATTTT
>CAVFXI010000003.1:0-14381 GCA_963626345.1 Gemmiger formicilis
AAATGCATTATCATTTTCTAAACTCTATAATGATGTTTAAAATGATTTAAGATTTTTTTAACTATTTCTTAAAGAAGATTTTGGTTGTATATACTTTTATCATTAAATGCATATTTACTAATATTGAATCAATAACTATCTTTATGAATATCATTCGTGATATTGTTACAAAAATTATTATTTTGCCAGAAGTACAACAAAGTACAATGAATTCCTAAAAGTACAATGAAGTACAACAAAGTACAATAAAGTACAACAAATGTTAACAAAATATCAAGACTTATTAGCAAATAAAAAACCTGAGAAATTTAATCATCAGGTTTTTAATTTTAGGTTTTCTGGTGGGGGAAATGAGACTCGAACTCACACTAGTTGCCTAATACGCCCCTCAAACGTACGCGTCTACCAGTTCCGCCATTCCCCCAGCGCATAATATGATATAAAAATTGAGCACAAAATTCAATATTTAATAATCTTTTTTAATATTCGTGATTTAAAAGTGATAAGATATTATTGTTTAAAAGAGGAGAAAATTATGGCTAAACAAATTTTAGTAGAAACAAGTGCAAGACATATTCACGTTACTCAAGAAACTTTAGAAGTTTTATGTGGAAAAGGATATGAATTAACAGTTAAAAAAGAATTATCACAACCTGGTCAATTTGCATCTAATACAAAATTAGATCTTGTTGGACCAAAATCAACTATAAAAGGTGTTTCAATTTTAGGACCATGTAGAAAACTTAATCAAGTTGAAGTTAGTGCAACTGATGCAAGAACTTTAGGCGTTAAAGCTCCATTAAGAGAAAGTGGAGATGTTGCTGGTAGTGCTCCAATTAAAATTGTTAATCCAGAAAATGGTAATTCTGTTGAATTAAGCGAAGGTTGCATTGTTGCAAAACGTCACGTTCATATGACACCAGAAGATGCTAAAGAATTCGGTGTTGAAAATGGTGAAATCGTTAAAGTTAAAACTGGTGGCGAAGGAAGACATGTCATATTTGATGATGTCGTTATTAGAGTTTCCCCAAGTTATAAACTTGCAATGCACATCGATACTGATGAATCCAATGCAGGAAATTGCTTTGGTGAAATGTATGGAGAAATCGTTAAATAATGGAAAAATCATACACCCATAAATGTGTTAATACATGCTCATCTACAATTACAATTACTTGGGATGAAGAAACAAATAAAATCTTAGATATCCAAGTTGTTGGTGGATGTCCAGGTAACTTACAAGGAATCATCGCTCTTTGTAAAGGTCAAGATATCAATGAAGTTCACGATAGACTTAAAGATATTAAGTGTCGTAATAAACCAACAAGTTGCCCAGATCAACTTGCTGTTGCAATTGAAGAAGCAATTCAAAAATAAAACTAAGCCAAGCATAATGCTTGGTTTTTTAATGCACGAAATTTGCTATAATAAAGAAGTCAGGAATGATTTTTATATGAATAAACCTAGAGTTTTATTAACTTATATTGAATCTGGTATGGGACATATAATGTCCATGAAAGCCATTGAAGAAAGCTTAAAAACTTATTATAAAGATGAAGTTGAATTAATTGATGTTGAAGTCATGAAAGATGGAAACGAAAAAACGAGAATTGATTTTGAGAAGTTTTTATGTGATTGTACAAAACTTACTAATAAATCAAAAGCTTTCGGAATGGGTATTTTTGTATTTTTAGAAGGTGTTGGAAATAAACATTTTATGCGTTTGGTTCATAAAACAATTTTCAAAAAAGCTTCTAATTCTACAATAGAAGAAATGCGAAAATATAATCCTGATGTAATTATTTCAACTCATTATTTCATTACATATTGTGCAGTTGAACTTAAAAAGAGATATATGCCTAACTTAATTGTTATAACTTATAATCCTGATAATAATGTTCATATGTGGTGGGATAATAGAAGCGATCTATTTATTAATAATAATGAAATGGCTTGTGATGAGGCTATTAGGCATAGAAAGTTTAATTATTCATCAATAAGACAAGTTTATTTTACAGCTAGAGAAGAAATTCAAAATGCAAATGGAAGTAAAGATGAATATCGTAAAAAATATAATATCCCAGATAGATTTACTGTGTGTATTGCAGATGGAGCATATGCTTCAGCTAAAGCTAAAAAATATTGCAATAAACTCTTAAAGGTAGATTTTCCTATCAATATTTTATTAATTGCTGGTAAAAACGAAAAATGCTATAAGTACTTTGTTAAAAAGAAAAATAAGCTTAAAAATAATATAAATTTAGAGGTATTTCAATTTACGCCAACTGCTTATGAACTTTATGGAGCAAGTGATTTATTTATCACAAAAGCTGGACCAAACGCTGTTTTAGATTCTTTGTTTATGGGTACTCCAGTTTGTATTGATTATTATGCTCATCCAATTGAAAAAGCTACAACTAAACTTTTTATTGATGAACTTCATTGTGGAATTAAGGTTTTTAATTCTCATAAAATTAAAAGAAAAGTTAAGTATCTTTATGAACATCCTCTATTCTTAGAGGAGTTAAAAAAGAATATTCTCAAAAGTGTAGACAAAACAAAGAATGGTTCCAAACAAATTGCTGATATAATAATGGCCGAGGTAAATAAGAATGAAATCTAAAACCTATTATTATAGTGATGAAAGAAATGATGATTTTGGAACAATGGGTCACAGTGACAAACCTCTTCCAAAAGATTTTAAATATGTCCATACAAATATCTTTTATAGAGCATGGGCATTTATTTTGTATTACGGAATAGTTTTACCAATTTTATTTTGTTATACAAAAATAGTTTATGGAATAAAGATCAATAATCGTAAAGTTTTAAAAGATTTAAAAAAGAAAAATATTGGTGTGTTCATGTATGGAAATCATACGCATAATATCGATGCTTTTTCAATTCATGTCTTTGTTTCTCCTAGAAAAAGAAGTTATGCAGTTTCAAATGCTGCAGCAGCAACTTTTAGCAAACTTGTAGGTTTACTTGTTATGCAACTTGGGTGTTTGCCTCTTCCTTCAACTTATGAAAATGTTAGAGGGTTTAGAGACGCAATGAAAAAAAGAGTTGATGATGGTAATTTTATTGTCATTTATCCTGAAGCTCATGAGTGGCCTTATTTTACTGGAGTAAGAGATTTTCCAGCCACTTCATTTAAATATCCAGTTTCATTTGATAAACCAGTTGTTTTCTTTTCAACAACTTATCATAAAAGAAAATGCTTTAATAAGATTTTAAAACCAAGAATTGAGATAACTTTATCTGATATTTATTATCCAAATAAAGAATTAAGTGTAAATGATGCGGCAATGGATTTAAGAAATAAATGTTATGAATTCTTAAAAGAAGAATCAAAAAGAAATACAGTAGAAGCTTATAAATATATTTATAAAGAAAAATCCACTTTAAATTGAGGTTTAATAAGAGTATAGTTAAAACACTTATCAAGAAACTGCAAATACGTAGGATAACCATTGCAGTAGCAACTCTAAAACAAAATTAGTAAGTGCTTCCTACAGCAAAGAACCACACTTTGATCGATGAGTAACAAGAAGGAAATATAAGACCTTCCGCTTTCTGTGGAAGGTCTTTTTTGTTAAATGCGGGCTAGGAGAAATTTATGGAAAAAGAAAGAGTATTATTTACAAGTGAATCAGTAAGTGAAGGACATCCAGATAAAATTTGCGATCAAATAGCAGATGCAATTTTGGATGCTGTATTAAAAGAAGATAAAAATAGTTTTGTTGCCTGTGAATGTTTTGTTAGTGAACAATTTTTATTAATAGGTGGTGAAATCACAACAAAATCACACGTGGACTATGAAGAAATCGCTAGAAATGTCATTAAAGAAATAGGATATGATAAAGAAGAATTAGGCTTTGATTATAAAAATGTGCAAATAATAAACAAAATTAAAGAGCAATCACCAGACATTCAACAAGGAGTCACTAGAGGCGATGTTGAAGATCAAGGAGCTGGAGATCAAGGTATTATGTTTGGTTATGCAAGCAATGAATCAGAAGGATATATGCCACTTCCATTAAGCATTGCTCATAAACTTGTTAGAACTGCATCTAACTTAAGAAAAAGTGGCAAATTTAAATATAGTAGACCAGATATGAAGAGCAGTGTAACAATTGACTATACTGATGAAAAACCAAGAATTCATACAATTTTGATGTCTTGCCAACATGATCCAGATTTTAATGAAGAAGAATTTAAGAACTACATTAAAAACGAAATTATGATTCCAGTTGCAAAATCTTTTGGATTAAATACTGATTTCAATATTTTAATTAATCCAACAGGAAAGTTTGTTATTGGTGGACCAAAAGGCGATACTGGTTTAACTGGTAGAAAATTAATCGTTGATACATATGGTGGAAGTGCTAGACATGGTGGAGGTTCTTTTAGCGGAAAAGACCCATCAAAAGTTGATAGATCTGCTGCATATATGGCTCGATATGTTGCTAAAAATTTAGTTGCTGCTGGAGTTGCTGATAGACTTGAAGTTCAAGTTGGTTACGCAATTGGGAAACCAGAACCATTAAGCATTAACGTTTCAACATTTGGAACTGCACATTATGATGATGAAGTTATTTTAGAAATTATTCATAAAGTTTTTGATTTTAGACCAGGATTAATTATCAAAAATTTAGATTTAATTAATCATCCAACATTTAGATATCAAGATACATCAATTTATGGTCATTTTGGTAGACCAGATCTTAAACTTCCTTGGGAGAAACTTGATAAAGTTAAAGAAATAGAAAATTTTCTTTCAAAATGCGAAAGAAAATAACTTAAATAAAAATAAATGATGGCTGTTTAACAATTTTGTTAATCAGCCTTTTTTAATTTAGTAATGATTTTGTGTAATAAAATTCATTCTTGGTTTTTTGAAATCACGTATGATTTAAGTGAAATCATATATGATTTTTGAACGATTCTATCACTAAAATTCATTATTTATATTATTTTCTCTTTTAGTTCAAGAAAATTGATTTTTTGTTTATAAAATACTATCAAAAAGATGTCCTTCAATTTATAATATAAGTGTAAAGACGTAAGTCTTGTCGTACATAAGGAGGGATAATCTATATGAAGTTTCAAATTGTAGGCAAAAACATCGTAATTACCGAAGCTATTTCTGATGCTATTAAGAAAAAGTTAAAGAGAATGGAGAAATATTTCGATGATGATGAAGAAATTTTGTGCCGTGCAGTATGTAGAACATACAAAACAGCTCAAAAAATTGAAGTCACAGTATTTACGAAAGAAATGACATTTAGAGCAGAGGTTGTACACGATGATTTATATGCAGCAGTTGATTTAGCTATTGATAAGTTAATTGGTGAAATGCGTAAACTCAAAACCAAAATGCTTAAAAAGTATGGGCATGAAGGTTTAGGAAGATCAATTATTTATGAAAATCTTCAAGATGAAGAAAATGAAGAATTAAATGCTGAACTTGTTCGTACTAAATCCTTTGAATTAAAACCAATGGAAATGGAAGAAGCAATCACAAGAATGGAAGCTTTAGGACATAATTTCTTCCTTTACTTAGATAGCGAAGACGAAAGAATTTCAGTTTTATATAAGAGAAATGATGGAGGCTATGGTTTAATCCAAGCTGAAAATAAAGTTGATATTTAATTAATCGTTAATTAAAATGAGTTAGCCTATAAAGGCAACTCATTTTTTTATGATTAAGTATATTGCAACAGATTTAGATGGAACATTATTTTATCCTAAAGATAAGAAAAATTTAGTTTCTAAAGAAAATTTATTTTTCTTGCAATCTTTTATTGATAAAGGTGGTAAAGTCATCTTAGTTAGTGGAAGATCAGTTGAATATGGCAAGAAAGTAGAAAAAGCTATAGGAAGAGAATGTATTCTTATTGGATATAATGGTGCTATTTTGTATGAGAATGGCGAATTTTTAAGAAGTAATTGCATCGAAAAAGAAGAAGTTCAAGAAATTATCGATGATGTTACAAAAATTTATAAAATTCCTGCTGTTTTAATTATGACTGAAAAAGGTTTATACATTAAAGTTAGAAAAGGACGAGCCATTTTTAAATATGTTTATATTGTTTATAACAAAGCTTTAGGAAATTATGGCGAGATTTGTTATAAGAATGAAAAAGATTTTGAAGATGCTTTCAATAATCAAAAAATATATAAATTAATGTTTTTCATTGGAATAACTTCACGTAAGAAAAAACGAGCAATGGAACTTAATAAAATGATTCGTAACGCTTTTAGTAACATTGAATCTTCTTGGTGTAATCAGGTTATTGAAATTACTCCAAAAGATTGTAATAAAGGTTTAAGAATTAGAGACTATTGCAATATTAAAAACATCAAAGATGATGAGATATGTGTAGTTGGCGATAGTGGTAATGATATTTCAATGTTTAAAGAGTTCCCAGAGACCAGTTTCTGTATGGCAAAAGCCCCTGAAGTTATTAGAAAATATGCAAAATTTACCATTTCTAAATACGAAGATTTAAGTAGATATATTATAAAAAAATAGTATTATATACTATGTAATGCATAAAGATGCATAGGAGAGGATTATTAATATGCAAACAATTAGTAGAGTTATTGTATCATTGGTTTATTACAATTCACTTATTAGAGATACCTTAGAGTACACATTACCAAGAGATAAATACGAAGAAAAATTCTATGATTACAAACGCAATGGTGTTGTTAATGAAATCAAAGTCAATTCACCATTAAAAGTTTTCATCGATCAAAACGGTGAAAAAGGACAAGCACTCTTAAAAGAATGCGAAAAATTTGGCGAAGATTTCTATAGCGATACTTCATCAGTCATTAAAAAGGCTGCTGATGGTATTAGAGTTGATCATGCTCAAAATATTAAAATTTTTGAAGGAGTCGTTCCACTTCATGAATCATTAAATAACGTTATTCGTATTCATGAACAATATGCTGAACAAAACAATCTTAAAGATGATAGAGTTGTCGCTTTATTAAAAGCTGATGAAAGATTCTATCGTGCAGTTGCTTTAATGACTTTAATTAATGAAGTTAGAAAGCAATTTGAAGATTTCAATAAAGCTATGAGAGAAACAAATGGTCAACCATCACCTCAAAGTAACTTTATTCAACAAGATTTAAATAAACTTGTTGGTTTATTAAACCTTGTTAGATCACAAGCAACATGTACAGATGAAATCTATACAAATGCTTTAGATGAAATTTTCAAGTATATCGAAATGATGACTGGTAAGAGAGATCTTCCAAAAGGAAAGACTTTCCAAGATGTCTATAACGAAATCGGTATTGAATTACACGTTTTTGTTGAAGATGCAGAAAAAGGTTGGAAAGAAACATATGAACCACTTCTTAAGGAATTAATTGCTGATAACGAAAAAGCTCAAGCAGAAGCAAAGAATGCTAATGTTCCTGGAGAAGAAGCAAAACCAGAAGGCGATCATGATGGCGATAACGGAGAAGCTAAATAGTTTTTAATTTGAAGGTGTTATCGTGGCTAATAAAAGTTTAGAGAAAAAAGAAGTAAAAGGATTAAAATTATTTTTTAAATCTTTTTCTACAAAACAAACTGTATGGTTTGTAATTGGCGCAGTTCTATTTGTTACTGGCTTAACTTTTGATGTACTCGATATTATTGGTCGCAGTATCAATGTCGCTCCATCAAAGAATCCAATTCTTTTAGGAGATGCAAGACTCAAATCATTCTTTGGAAATAGACCACTTGGATTTATTTTCTGGGGAATCGTACTACTTTTAGTCGGTGCAATAATTATCGCAATCACATTATCACTTGCTAGTAAAAATGAAGATCGTGATAAAGAAAGACAAGCTAGAAAAGAGCAAAGACTTAAGAAAATGGTTGAAGCTCAAAACAAGGTTGAGACAGCCTCAACTGTTAGTGAAGCTCCTGTAGTTTCTACAGTAGTTCCAGAAGAAAAGAAATAAAAAAAGATGCACAGTTGTGCATCTTTTTTAATATTCAATATTTGGCGGAGAAAGAGGGATTTGAACCCTCGCGTCCTGTTACAGACCTATGAGCTTTCCAAGCCCACCCCTTCAGCCTCTTGGGTATTTCTCCAAATTCATTAATATGAACGCTTAATGATTATATCAAAAAAGTTTATTAAATACACCAAAAATATGGTAAATTATTCATTGTGAAATCAATAAAAATTACTAAAGATAACGAAAACCAAAGAATAGACAAATTTGTTAAGAAATATTTTAATAAAGCACCTTTATCTTTTATATATAAAACTTTTAGGAAAAAAGATGTAAAAGTTAATGGCCATTGGGTAAAAGAAAATTATATTTTACAAGATGGTGATCTTATTGAAATATATGTAACAGATAAACAAGTTGAAGAATTTAATGATCCTAAAGAAATAGAAAACATTAAATATAATTTAGATATCATTTATGAAGATGAGAATATTTTAGTATTGAATAAACCAGTTGGAATTTTAGTTGTTAAAGATGAAAACGAGAGAAATAATACTTTAACGAATTATGTTAGAGCTTATTTAATTCATAAAAAAGAATTTAAAAATGATGGATTAGACTTTGTTCCTTCACCAGTCCATAGGCTTGATAGAAACACAAGTGGAGTGTGCATATTTGCAAAAACACTCGCTGCATCAAAAGAACTTGGAGAAATGTTTAAAACTAGAGACAATTTAGAAAAATATTATCTAGCATTAGTTGTTGGGAAATTTAAAAAGAATAAAGGGGTTATTGATGCTCCATTATTAAAAAATGCAAAAACAAATTTAGTGTCTGTTGCAAGTAAAAAAGATGGTGCCAAAGAAGCAAAAACCGAATATGAAGTGATTTTTTCCACTGATGAAATGAGTCTTGTTAAGGTCCATTTATTAACAGGAAGAACTCATCAAATTAGAGTTCATCTTTCATATATTAATCATCCAATTGTTGGCGATACAAAATATGGAAATTTTGAATTTAATAAAGAATTTTATAAAAAATATAAATTCGAAAATCAATTTTTGCATTCATACAAGATTAAGTTTACTGATGTAGAGGGAACTTTGTCATACTTGAATAATAAGGAATTTGTTGCTGAACTTCCCAAAAAAGAGCAACAAATCTTACAATTATTGAACTTTATTTATGATATAAATGAGATATAATATTTTTTAATAAGAACTAAGGGAGAACGTTTTATGGAAAATAAGGCAGTCGAAAATTATAGTCGTTGGTTAAATAGCGAAAAAGTAAGTGCTGAAGACAAAGAAATCTTAAAAAAGATGGATGATGCTACAAAAGATGCTGCGTTTTTTAAAGACATTGAATTTGGTACTGGTGGCTTAAGAGGTATTCTTGGTCCTGGAACCAACAGAATGAATTATTTTACTGTAAAAAGAGTTACAGTTGCACTTGGTATTTATTTAAAAGAATTCCATCAACATGCTAGAGAAAAAGGCGTTGCTATTTCTCATGATAATCGTCATTTTTCAAGAGAATTTGCGCTTGAATGTAGTGATATTTTAAATCAAATGGGTATTAAAACTTATTTATTTGATTCTTTAAGACCAACACCAGAACTTTCATATGCTGTTAGATATAAAAAATGTGATGCTGGTATTATGATTACTGCTTCACACAACCCTAAAGAATATAATGGTTACAAAGTTTATGATGAAACCGGTTGTCAAATGGTCCCATCAAAAATTGAACCTTTAATTAGAATTATTAATAAATTACCAAATGAATTAGAAGTTGAAGTTCCTCATGATTTAAAAAGAGGAGAACAAATCATACTTGAAAAAGAAGTGGATGATACTTATGTTTCATTATGCGAAAGCATCCAAGTTAATCCATATTTAGATAAAAAAGGATTTAAGATTGTTTATACACCAAATCATGGAACAAGTTATGTAAATGCTATGCGTGTTTTTAAAGCTTGTGGATATGAAGTTTATCCAGTTGAAAGTCAATGCAAACCTGATCCTGATTTTAGTGGAACACTTTCACCAAATCCAGAAGATGCAAGAGCATTTATCGAACCAATTAAACTTGCAAAACAAATCGATGCAGATTTAATTTGTATGACTGATCCAGATGGAGATAGAGTTGGTCTTGCATGCAAAAACAAAGATGGTGAGTACACTTTGATTACTGGTAATGAATCAGCCGCAATATTAATGGACTATTTATTTAGTGAAAAGAAGAAAAAAGGTTTATTAAGTAAAGATGGTATTATGTTTAATACTGTTGTTACAAGTGAACTTGGAAAAGAAATTGCTACATCATATGGCATTAAAACCGAACAAGTTTTAACAGGATTTAAATATATCGGTGATAGAATCAATTATTATGAAATTCATAATGGACCAACTTATGAATTTGGTTATGAAGAATCATATGGATGTTTACCAAAAGCATTTGTTAGAGATAAAGATGGCATTCAAGCAATCTTGTTATATTGTGAAATGGCTCTTTTCTATCATAAACAAGGTCTTAACTTAGTTGATGTTTATAACAATCTTGGTAAGAGATTTGGACATCATAAAAATAAACTCTATAACATTTATTTAGAAGGATCAAAAGGTGCACAAAAAATGCAAGAAATTATGAATCGTGCAATTCATGATCCATTAAAACAAATCGGTGGTAAAGATGTTGTTAAATTTGAAGATTATTTCGATAGAAAACGTTACTATACAGCATCAAGATTAATTGAAGATATTCAAGGAATTCCTGCTGGTGATCTTGTTAAATATTATCTTTCCGATAATACAGTTGTATGTATAAGACCATCAGGAACTGAACCAAAAATTAAGTTCTATATTGAAGTTGTGGTTGATGATCCAAGTGTTGCTGAAGCAAAATGTGATCAAATTTATGAAGAGGTTTTAAAGGATTTAGAAGTTAAGCTCTAGACCTCAAAAAAGATTTAATTTCAGAGACAACGCCATTATGGTTGTTGTCTTTTTTAGTAGAATTATGCTCTTTGAGAAAATCTTTTCCATTTTTCATCCCGAATCCATATTTAAACGATGTGACGAGTTCTTTGTCATTTGTGGAATCGCCAAATGTTAAGATATTGTTTTCATTGACCTTATATAACTCATTTATTTTTTTAATTGTTGAAGCTTTGTTTACACCTTTGTGACGTATTTCAAAATAGCGATTTTCATTCCAAAAATCGACTATATAATCTGGCATATTTTTTGCGACATAATCTTTGACTTCGTTAACAAATTCTTCAGTGTGATTTAAAGAATGCAAAATAAAGCAATAGACATCATCTTTTAGATTTTTAGCAATATCGCCATCTATTTCTTTTGGCATATATTTTGGATCGTTTGTATCTCTAATTAGTGTAAATCCAAATATTTCTTTTTTGCCATCATAATAAATATAATCTAAGCTTTCGCAAAGAACTGAATCAGCAAAATGCTCTTTAAAATATGAATAATGTTTAATGATTACTTCTTTTTTAATAGGATATGAAATTGCTTCAAATGATGGATCATTTGGATTAAAAGAGTAGGCACCATTGTAACAAATAATTGGTGAATTAATTTTTAACTCTTTATAAAAAGGAACAGTGGTTCTTACTGGTCTTCCAGTTGACAAAACGACTATATTTCCATTTTCTTCTAGTCTTTTTAAATATAGTCTGGTTTTAAGTCTTAACCTTTTATCATCAGTTAATAGTGTTCCATCTAAATCAGATGCAATCAAATATCTATTATCTAAATTAGTCATGTGTATATAAACCTACAGCTTTTTTAACTCTTAATAATGTTTGATTTGCAATCTTGCTTGCTTTTAATGCGCCTTCTTTGAGAATTTTATCAATTTCGCCACTTTCCAATACTTCTTTATATTTATTTTGGAATGGTTCAAGAGTTTCGCAAACTACATCAGCAACAGCTTTTTTAAAATCTCCATAACGATGGCAATCTTTAAATTCTTCTTCAACATCTTTAATGCTTATGCCTTTAAGACATGCGTAAATTGTCATTAAATTTGAGATGCCAGGCTTATTTTCTACATCATAAATAATGTTATTATCCATATCAGTTACTGCAGACATAATCTTTTTTCTAACTGTTTTTAAATCATCTTTTAAGAAAATATCGCCTTTTGGATCTGATTTCGACATTTTATGAGTTGGGTCACTTAAAGACATAATTCTTGCACCAACTTTAGGTGTGACTGCCTTTGGCATCTTAAATACTTCTTCTTTATATCTTTCATTCATTCTATGAACTAAAGTTCTACAAAGTTCAACATGTTGAGTTTGGTCTTCGCCAACAGGAACAATATCAGCATCATAAAGAATAATATCAGCAGCCATTAAAACAGGATATGCAAATAATCCAAGGCCAATTGCATTTTGATTTAATTTTTGGCTCTTTTCTTTGAATTGAGTCATTCTTGAAAGTTCGCCCATATATAAATAGTTTTGAACAATAGCATTAAGTTCAGCATGGGCAGATACATCACTTTGTAGGAAAATTGTAGTTTTCTTAGGATCTAAACCTGCTGCAACATAAAATGCAACTATATCTCTTGTGTTGTCGTGTAAAAATTGAGGATCAATAGGCAAAGTTAATGCATGTAAATCAGCAACGAAAATATAATTTTCATATTCATCTTGATAATCTTTAAAATGCATTAATGCACCAATATAATTTCCTAATGTCAAATTTCCAGTTGGTTTAATTCCACTAAGTGATTTCTTCATAATACAAGTCCTCTTTTGCTCCACAAATTATAATTCGTATAAGTTAAAAATTCAATCAATGGAGAAAGTTAATGACGAGAACAAAATAGGATATATATTAAAAAAGAGATGCATTTCGCACCTCTTTTTGAATGAATCCTATTTTTCTTTGCTAACTTTCTTTGAAATATTTGCTTCTTTCATTGTGTCAGCAATTAAAGCGATTGCACGTTTTGCGCTCAAATCACTCTTAACTTTAATTACAGCTGGAGTTGATTCATATTTTTTCTTACTTGATTCATCTTTAATTGGCATTGGTGAATCTTTGTATTTCTTTGGATCAAGTTTTAAATAAAGTTTAAGAGATTTTCCTCTAAGAGTAATAAATGCATATTGAACTTTATGGAGTCTATATGTATCGCCATTGAAACTAACACGAGATTTAACGCCATAAGATAAGAGTTCTTCTTTAATTAATTGATATTTCTTTTTTAAGTCTTTATTGGCTTTTTTAAGTTTGGTTTCAAAACTAACTCTTTGAATTTCGATTTTTTCTTCTGCTTTAGCTTCTTTTTTCTCGACTGGTTTTTCTTCGACTGGTTCAGCAACTTTTTCTTCTACGACAGGAGTTTCTTCAACAACTGGTTTTTCTTCAGGAACAACTTCTTCCTTCTTTTCTTCTTTATTTCTTGTAAATGTAATTAACCAATATAAGAAAGCAGCAATAATAGCACCTAAGAATGGTCCACAGATGTAAACCCATAATTCATTTAATGGTTCACTATTATTATTAAATAGATAAGAAAAAACTGCTGGAGCAAGTGATCTTGCTGGGTTGACGCTAGTTCCTGTAAATGGAATTCCAAAAATATGAACTAGAGTTAATGTTAAACCAATTACAAGTCCTGCTCTTCTTTCTGATTTTTGTTGAGATGTGACTCCAAGTACAGTAAAGACGAAAATTGCACTTAAAAATGTTTCAATTGCAAAAGCTGAAATTAAATAGTAATCAGCGGTTAAGTTCTTTAAAAAGTCTGTTGCTTGGTTTGCTCCATAACTGCATTGACCAAACAACAACCAAAGAAATCCGCAACCTGCAAAGGCTCCGATAACTTGTGCTGCAACGTAAACTAAAAAATCTACAAATGAGAAATTTCTTTTATCTTTTGGTTTTAAATAGTTAGAAAACAAAACACCAAGAGATACAGCTGGATTTATATGACATCCAGAAACATTTCCGACTGAATAGGCCATGCAAACAATTGATAAACCAAAAGCAAGAGCAATAACTAAATTATTAACAACTAAGTTTTGATTATCAGTTCCCCATAAACCTAAAAGAACGGCAACTCCACAGCCAAAAACTACGAGGCCAAAAGTCCCAATAATTTCGGCTATAAATTTCTTAAAAAGTTTCATAAATAATTTCCTTCCCTTTGAAAAATATTTTAGCACAAATTATTTATTTTTTATAAAAGAAGCGACTTCTGATATAGTTTTTTAAAGTTTAATAAATAAATTGGAGATGAGTTTTACAAAAAACACAAATGAAAAGGGATGAATTTAATCGATTCATCCCTATCATTTTTTGATTGGTGATCCTAAGGCGATTCGAACGCCTGACCCACAGCTTAGAAGGCTGTTGCTCTATCCAGCT
>CAVFXI010000004.1:0-17649 GCA_963626345.1 Gemmiger formicilis
AGCACTAACATTATAACACAATTTTATTTTACGCCCGTTTGCAAATGAGGATTTTAATAATAAATTTTAAAATGAACAAACTAAATTACAATAACTAAACTTAAAATTCAATATACGTTTTAAGCTCTTTTTATAATTTCATTGCAACATCCCATGCTCTCCAAATAACATCTTTAAGGTTGCCAACTTTATAACAGTCTCCAACAAGATCGTGTTTTTTTGAAAGCGGATTTGGATTATAACCTATACAAGAAATAATATTATCAAATTTTAATATTGTTTCTTGCTCATTTTTAGTTTTAATTGTTAATTCGTTCCCGTTAATTTCTTTAACACTTGAATTTAGATAAACTGGGACTTTATTGAGTTTAAAGAAATCCCTTAAATATGATGAATTTGCAAGACAGACTCCTCTTACAGCGATTAAATCATTTTTCATCTCAATAATGACAGGTTTTTTGCCTTCATTAAATAATTTATAAGCAATTTCACAGCCAGTTAATGAGCCACCAACAATTACAATGTTCTCTCCAACTTGTTGCTTATTATTTAAATAGTCAACAGCATTTATAATGTTATTTTTGTTACCTTTAATTTTTAAAATTTTTGGAGAAGCACCAGTTGCAATGATGATTTTATCAGCACGAATCTCGTCTAAATTAGTAACATCATAATTATATTTAATTCTGACATTAAGTTTTTTCATTTGAAGTTTATACCATTTTATTAAAGCTTTATCTTTTTCCTTAAAATCAAAACTAGATGCCGCAATAAAAACCCCACCTAAGTCATTAGTTTTTTCATAAATTGTAGGTTTATGCCCTCTTAAAGTGCAAACTCTAGCAACTTCCATGCCAGCAATTCCGCCGCCAATAATGGCGATATTCTTTGGTTTTTTAGTTTTAACGATTTTATATTTCTTAGATTGCATTGATTCGGCGTTTATTGCACATCTACACATTCCTAAAGTATCTTTTAATGGTTGATCATTACCAACTCCTTCATAATGGCAAAGATTAAAACATCCATTATGACAGCAAATGCATGGTCTAATATCATCTTCTTCATCGTTCATTAATTTAGTAATCCATTCAGGATCTGCTAAAAATTGTCGAGCAATACCTACTGCATCAATTCTTTTTTCTAATATTGCATTAGCACTGAATTCAGGTTCCATTCTTCCTGCAACAACAACAGGAATTTTGACATTCTTCTTAATAATTTCAGCTTCATTAAAATTGCAATTTAAAGGCATATACATTGGTGGATGGTTCCAATACCAAGCATCATATGTTCCATTGTCACAATTTAACATATCGTATCCGGCTTTTTCTAAATATTGAGCAGCTTTTATGCCTTCAATAATATCTCTTCCGACTTCAGTATATTTTTCACCAGGCAATGCGCCTTCTCTAAATCCTTTAGTTTTAGAAACAACAGAAAATCTTAGAGAAACTGGGAAATCTTTACCACAAGATTCTTTTATTGCTTTTAATATTTCAACTGCAAATCTATATTTATTTTCGAAGTTTCCGCCATATTCATCGTCTCTTTTATTGCAATAATTTAATGTGAATTGATCGAGAGTATATCCTTCATGAACAGCGTGAACCTCAATTCCATCAACTCCAGCATCTTTGCATAATTTCGCTGTTTTTGCAAAAGCATCAACTATTTCTTTTATTTCTTCTTTTGTAAGTGGTCTAGAAGGAGTTTTATCTGACCATCTATTTGGTAAACTACTACAAGAAGCAGTTACATAATCAACATTCAAAAATGGTTTAGCAATTGTTCCTAAAAATTTATTTGTAGCAAGAGTTTCCATTAACGAAGTTGAAGCCATAACTCTACCAAAACCAACTGTTAATTGGATAAAAAGTTTGGCTCCAGTTCGATGGAATTTATCCATATATTTTTCTAATTTTTTGTATTTGCTTTTTCCTTGATAAAGCCATTTTCCGCCCATAACATCTTTAACGGGGGCAATTCCAGGAAGAATAAGACCAGCATTATTTTTCGCAACTGTATATAGCAATTTTGCTGCTTCTTCATCAAAATGATTTGGCTCCATAAAACCAAATAGGCAAGTTCCACCCATAGAGGTCATAACTATTCTATTTTTAATTTCAACATTACCTATTTTCCAAGATGTAAATAGTGGATTATATTTTTGTTTCATTTTGATAACCTCCAAGAATAAATGACTTATTAATTATAGATAAAATTAAGACTAAAGTGAAAAGTTAGTTTCATGCTTGAGAAAAATAGTGTCATAAGTGGGTTTTCACTGATTGAGCCAATTTTTTAAAGGAATATCAAAATTTTCTTTCAACTTCATTTATTTATTTAACTAATTGTGATAACATTAATTCGATTTTCGAATTTTACAGTAGTTAGTATATATACTAACTAATATGGCTGAACTGTTTTAATTTGAATTCTTTAAAAAAGGGAGAAGAGGTATGGGTGTAAAAATTGTTGAAACATCGTTAAGAGATGGTCATCAATCTTTGTTTGCTACTCGTATGACGACACCAGAGGTTTTAAGCGTTGCTAAATATCTCGATGATGCAGGTTTCTATGCGATTGAGATTTGGGGCGGTGCTACCTTTGATTCTTGTATGAGATTTTTAAACGAAGATCCATGGGAAAGACTTAGAGAGTGTAAGAAACTCTTTAAGAAAACAAAATTGCAAATGTTATTCCGTGGTCAAAACATCTTAGGATATCACCATTATGCCGATGATGTTGTCGATATGTTTGTCAAAAAATCTATCGAAAATGGTATTGATGTAATCCGTGTTTTTGATGCGTTAAATGATATTCGTAATCTTGAAACGGCTGTAAAATCTACTAAAAAATATGGAGGAGAATGTCAAATTGCATTAAGTTATACAACATCTCCAGTTCATACAGTCGATTATTATTGCAAACTTGCAAAACAAGTTGAGAAACTTGGAGTTGATTCAATTTGTATTAAGGATATGGCAGGTGTTTTGCTTCCTGATGCAGCTTATGAATTAATTTCTAAATTAAAGAAAACTGTTAAAGTTCCTATTGAATTACATAGTCATTGTACTGGTGGAATTTGCGAAATGACTTATTTAAAAGCTATTGAAGCAGGTGTTGATATTATTGATACTGCTTTAAGTCCTTTAAGTAATGGTACATCACAACCATCAACACAAGCATTTAACTACGCTTTAAGAGGAAGTAAATATGATCCAAAACTTGATGAAGAATTGCTAAATAAAGCAAGTGCTGCATTAACAGTTATTAAGGACAAATATTTAGCTAATGGATTATTAAATCCAAAAGTTTTATCAGTTAATCCAAACATTTTAAAATATCAAGTTCCTGGTGGTATGTTAAGTAACCTTATGAACCAACTTAAAAAGCAAAATGCTATGGATAAATATGATGAAGTATTAAAAGAAGTTCCTAATGTTAGAAAAGATTTAGGATACCCACCTTTAGTTACTCCTCTTTCACAAATGGTTGGTACGCAAGCTGTTTTGAATGTACTCACAGGTGAAAGATATAAGATGGTTCCTCAAGAAATTAAAGATTACTTACATGGTTTATATGGAAAAGCTCCTGCTGAAGTTAATCAAGAAGTTTTGCATAAAATCATTGGTGATGATGAGATAATTACTTGTAGACCAGCAGATAAGATTGCTCCTGAATTTGAAGCATTAAAAGAAAAGTATAAGAATTTAGCAAGATGTGATGAAGATGTATTATCACTTGCTCTTTTTGAACAAGTTGCTACTGAATTCTTAACTAAAAAATATAATTTAAATAAGGAAGAAGATACTGTTGAAGAATTCAACATTGTCTTTTAGGGAATAATTATGAATGTATTAACTCAAATTGGATTAGGAGATGCAGCAATTTATTCTCTTGTTGCAATTGTTCTTGTCTTCGTAGTTTTGCTTATTTTAATTGGTGTTACATATTTAGTTTTTAAACTTTTAGATCTTTTTGGTTCAAGAAAGAAAAAAGGTGAACCAAAAGTTGAAGAAAAGAGTAGTGTAGTTGAACCAGTTGAAATTAATGACGAAGATAAGATGGTTGCTGTACTTGTTGCATCTATTGATTATCGTAATGAAATTAAAAAAGATGTTAAGGTTGTTAGTGTTAAAGAACTTAATTAAGGAGTAATTGAATTATGAAAAAATATAAAGTTAAAGTTAATGGAAAACTTTATGAAGTTGAACTTGAAGCTGTTGAAGAAGTTAAAGGTAGTGTAGAAGCACCAAAAACTGAAGAAGTTAAAAAAGAAGTTTCTATTCCAAGTGGTGGCAAACAAGTTTTAGCCCCAATTGGTGGAAGCGTTATTAGAGTTGATGTTAAAGTTGGCGATGAAGTCAAAAAAGGACAATGCTTAGTTGTTATTGAAGCTATGAAGCTCGAAAATGAAATTGTTGCTCCAGTTGATGGAAAAGTCACATCTGTTAATGTCAATAAAGGTGTTACTGTTAATACAAAAGATTTATTAGTCGTTATAGGTTAGTTTTATGTGGAATACTATTGTTGAAATTGTTAATGGTATTCTTAGCGAATCTGGATTTGCAAGTTTCTTCGTAAATGATGGTTGGAAAAACCTCATTATGATAGCTATAGCCTGTGTATTATTATTCTTAGCTATCAAGAAAGAATACGAACCATACTTACTTATTCCAATCGCTACTGGAATGCTTCTTGTAAATTTATTTCCTGGAATCATGGTTGGATATGATCGTGATACTGGCGAATTCTTAGGCGAAGCCGGATTATTTGATTACCTTTATTTAGGCGTAAGGTATGAAATTTATCCATGTTTAATCTTTTTAGGAATTGGTGCTACAACTGATTTTGGACCACTTATTGCTAATAAGAAAACCATGCTTTTAGGTGGAGCTGCTCAAATTGGTATTTTTGCAACGTTCATCGGTGCAATTTTAATGGGATTTAGTTATGAACAAGCTGCATCTATTGGTATTATTGGTGGAGCTGATGGACCAACTGCAATTTTAGTTACAACTAAACTTGCTCCTGAACTCTTAGGTGCTATTGCTGTTGCTGCTTATTCATATATGGCATTAGTTCCAATTATTCAACCTCCAATTATTAGACTTTTGACAACTAAGAAAGAACGTAAGATTAAAATGGAACAATTAAGACCTGTCTCCAAAAGAGAAAAGATCATGTTCCCAATTATCGTTACAATTATTACTGTCTTAATTGTTCCTTCATGCGCTCCATTAATTGGTATGCTTATGTTTGGTAATTTAATTAAGGAAAGTGGCGTTGTACCAAATCTTGTTCATACTGCCGCGAATGCATTACTCTACATTGTTACAATACTTTTAGGTTTAAGTGTTGGTGCTACCGCAACTGGAAGTACCTTCTTAACTCTTGAAACAATTAAGATTTTTGCATTAGGAATTTGTGCATTTGCTTTATCAACAGCAGGTGGTGTTTTAGGTGGCAAAGTCATGTGTTGGGCAACTCATGGTAAAGTCAACCCAATGATTGGTGCTGCTGGTGTTAGTGCTGTTCCAATGGCAGCTAGAGTTGTTCAAAAAGAAGGACAAAGAGAAGATCCTGAAAACTTCTTATTAATGCACGCTATGGGACCAAATGTTGCTGGTGTTATTGGTAGTGCAATTGCTGCAGGTATTTTATTAACCTTAGCAGGATTATTATAGAAATGAATAAAAAACAAAAACTTATTAGGAGCATTGCGAAAATGGCAATGCTCCTTGCTTTATTAATAGTTGCAAGTTATATCAATATAAGTGTAGGTGTTTTAAAATTTACACTTCAATTACTTGTAGTTTTTTTAATTGGTTTTTTTGCAACCATGTTAGAAGGATCAATTATCTTAGTTTTATATATAAGTTTAGGGTTAATTGGTTTACCAGTTTTTGCAAATTTTGGTGGCGGAATTGCTTATCTTGTAAATCCAACATTTGGTTTTGTTTATGGGTTTATTCCTGGAATATTAGTTATGAATTTAGTTAAAAATTTATTTAAAAATTTTGATAAATTCAAAATTTTTAAATACATTTTGATGTGTTTATCATGTTTATTTGTTGTTTATTTAATTGGATTTATCCATGGATATTTTATTATGAATTACTACTTAAATAAAACATACGATATAACTAATTTATTATTAGTTTTTATTGTTCCTTATATACCTTTTGATTTAATGAAAATGGGAGTAGCAATTGTTTCTAAGATTGCTTTAGATAAAGTTTATGGAGTTAAATTATCTAAAATTTGATGAAATAGATTCTACTAATTTATATCTAAAAAAGAATTATGATAAATTGCCCAATTGGACAATAGTCCAAGCAAATTTTCAAACTGCTGGAAGAGGCAGGTTTTCACGAACTTTTGAAGTAGATAAAGGAAAAGGCATGATTGAATCTATTTTACTCAAGGATGATTTTGCATTCGATAATCACGAACTTTTATCAATCTTGACAGGTGTTGCTTTATGCAAAACTTTAGAAAAATATGGTTTCGACCCAATGATTAAATGGCCAAATGATGTTTTACTTAATGGTAAAAAAGTTAGTGGTATTCTTCTTGAAAGTGTAATAGGTGAAAAGATGGAAGCTTTAATTGTTGGAATTGGGGTAAACATAAATCAAGATAAATTTCCAGAAGAATTAAATAATGCGATCTCATTAAAAATGGTTTCAGATAAAGAATTTTTAGTCGATGAATTTTCTAGTGAGTTTAATAAAATATTTAATTTCATGTATGAAAATTTTAGGGCCACGAATGAAAAAAGTTTCATTAATTACGTAAAAAGTAAAAATTATTTTAAAGGAAAATTCACGAACGCTTATATAAAAGGCGTTCAAGAAAGAGTTAAAGTTTTAGATATACTGGAAAATGGACATTTGCTTGTCAATGATGGTAATAATGATATTGAAATAGAAAGTGGAGAAATTACTTTCCATAATTGTTAGAATAGTTATAGTTATGAAACCTGAAGAATATAAAAGAAAACAAAATCCATATAGATATAAAAATCGTTATAAAACTGGCGAAGATATTGATATGTTAAGAGAAAACAATTATGAAAGATCTCGAAACAAAAATGAATATGGTTCGACAGATAATATATGCGATAAATCTATTGATGGCGCATGAAACTTTAATCTAAAATGCCTGCATTGTGGCACAAGTTTCTTATACATTATTTGAACTATAAATTCATTTTAAATACATAATCCTCTAGTCAATTATATTATCTTTATTAAAAAACTTAATGCGTAATTTTTTGTCGAATATTAGTTTTTTAAATTTTTTGGCCGAACTACAAAATATAAAATTATTCAAAATAAAATTTGTATCTCTGTAGAGATATTTTAAACATATTGTGCTTAAAATCTTTTTTGGTTTGCAATAAATTTTTTGCAAATTAAAAGCAGCAATTAAGCTGCTTTTAATTACTTATTTTTAGCAAAGTTTAAGAATTGCTTGGTTCTTTCTTCTTTTGGGTTTTCAAATAATTCCTTGCTTGGACCTTCTTCAACAATGTAGCCGCCATCAATGAAAATAGTTCTATTTGAAACGTTTTTAGCAAAATTCATTTCATGAGTAACAACAATCATCGTCATTCCTTCTTCGGCAAGTTTCTTCATAACTTCTAAAACTTCGCCTACCATTTCAGGATCAAGAGCGCTTGTTGGTTCATCAAACAAGATTACATCAGGATTCATGCAAAGAGTTCTAGCGATAGCAATCCTTTGTTTTTGACCCCCAGATAATTCGCTAATTTTAGCGTGTGCTCTATCTTTCATTCCAACTTTTTCAAGATTTTTAAGAGCAATTTCTTCAGCTTCTTCTTTGCTTCTTTTTAAGACTTTTCTTTGAGCAATAGTGCAGTTTTTTAAAACATTCATATTATTGAATAAATTGAATGATTGAAAAACCATACCAATTTTTGATCTTACTAAATTAATATTTACGCCTTCAGTATCTTTTTTGATATTAGATACGTTTTCTATATGAATTTCTTTTTCTTTTTGAAGTTCATCTCCTGTTTTCCCTTTTTTAGAAGTTCTATATCTAACATTTTCTCTATGAAGTAATTTTGCTCTTGTTCGATCTATTCTTTCGTTTTTATAGTATATTGTTCCATTTGATGGAGAAGTTAATCCATTTATACAACGAATGAAAGTTGATTTACCGCTTCCTGAAGGACCGATAATACAAATAACATCACCTTTATATACATCTAAACTTATATCTTTAATAACTTCCATATTTTCGAAAGTTTTTGAAATATGACTTATTGAAATAATTGGTTCCATATTAGTTATTGACTACTCCTTTCATAGGTTGTCTAAAGAATTTCACTTTATGTTTTTTGCCATCTAATTTATTAGTGATTAATTTAAATATTCCAGTCGATATTAAGGTAAGGATGAGATAAATTGCAGCAATGATTATATATCCTTCAACCATGAAATAGTTCTTACTTGTTGCAATTGAAACTGATAAGAATAGTTCAGTAACGCTAATAACATTTAAGACAGAGCTATCTTTAACATTAATAATGTATTCATTTGCAAGTGTTGGTAAGCAATTTCTTAAAGCTTGTGGAAGTATAACTAATGTAAAACTCTTAAACTTTGACATACCTAAACTTCTTGCTGCTTCGTTTTGCCCGGCTTCTAAGCCATTTAAACCAGCTTGGATATCTTCACCCATATATGCGCCAGTATTTAAAATAATAACGATAAGACCACATATTAACCAGCCATCAAAGATAGGAACGCCAGTTAAAACTGCATTCCAATTAAGTCCTAAAGCAGCACATCCAAATTTAAAGATGAGTGCTTGAACCATCATTGGAGTTCCTCTTAAAACAATTGAATAAATCTTGCAAATTCCTCTTAAGAGATGTTTTAAACCTTTTAAAACAACATTGTCATCTTTAGAAATATGAATATTTTTCCCTAATGCAATAAAGATACCGATTATAAGACCTACGACTGTACCCGTAATGGCAAGTATTAATGTAGAAATTAAACCAGTTAAGAAAGTATTCCAATAATTTTTTAATAAATATCCAATTCTAGAAAATGTATTCATTTCTTCAGGATTTTCATTTCTAGAAATCGCTGCATTCATGAGAATATCTCTGGTTTCTTTTGAAATTTGAGACAATGCATGATTAATTTTTTCTTTTAAAATCGAATTACCTTTTGCAATTCCAATTGAAACGCCAAGTTCGGCACCCTTATCGCCTAAAATATCTTGATCAATTCTTACAACAGCTAGGCTTGGATTGCTTGCAACAATTGAAGTAGCAACTGGAAGTTCGGCTGTCATTGCAAAACTAACGCCATTTTGAATATCTAAAGCAGCAACAGCAAATGTACTTACTGATTTATTGTGAATTGCTCCATATTCTTTGCTAAAAACATCTTCAATTAAATCATCTGTAACAGTTGAAGTTTGGGATACCATTGATTTTCCATCTATAAAAACTTTAAATGCATCTTTATCTAATACTTCACTTGGTGCATTTTCTTTTTTAACAACAAGAGCAAGTTCGGAACGATAATATTCATTTGTGAAATCAATTGATTGTCTTCTTTCCTCAGTATCAGTCATACCTGCAATAACTGCGTTTATTTCTCCACTTTGGAGTGCTGGAATTAAAGAATCCCAATCCATTTTTTTAATAACGACGTTCATGTTTTCATATTCGCCAATTAGTTTTGCGATTTGAATATCATAACCATCAGCATATTGATTTGCCTTTCCGTCGATAGGTAAAGTAGTTTCGTTTGCTGATGTTTCGGTCCAGTTAAATGGAGCATAATCGCATTCAAGACCAACTATTAAATCTTCTTTTTCTTCGCTTGTTTGATTATTAGGTAATCCTTCATTACTCCCACATGAAGAAATAATGAGTGAGGAAAACAAAGCAACCACCAAAGCAATAATTTTGTTAAACTTTTTCATAAAGTTTCTCCTTAAAGCTCATAAATAAAAGGGGTTGCTATTCTTTAGCAATCCCTTTTTGAAATCAAAATGCTTTAAGAATAGCTCCAAGTTTCAAGTTTTCTTGAAACGAGAGTATACGGATTATTCATTCGTATCCCAACTTGTTTAAATACCTTTAAACAGTTTCGGCTACCTTACCTTTTGCTAGCTTCATCGGATGTCTCCTCGACTAACTACTCATTTGTGTAGCTCCTCTATTTACATGCTAAAAATATACATTAAATGTGGATTATTGCAAGAATTATTTTTATGTAGAATTAAATTAGAGGCTAATTATCGTATCTTTAGAGAAGAAAAATATATCTTTTACTAGATATTAGATTAATTATTAATTATGATAATTTCATGAATATAAATTTATTAATGTGTGGAAATTACAAAGTTTTTGATGGAATGATGATTGAATTATTATCGTTAGTTAAACATACAAAAAATCAAATTACTTTATATTTAATGACAATGGACCTTACTGAATATAATGAAAAATTTATACCAGTAGGAGATAAAGAAAAGAATTATTTGGAAGATATTTTAAGAATAGGAAATAAAGATAGCAAAATTATCTTAGTTGATATGCGTGAAGATTTTTTAAAAGAAATGAAAGATTCTCCAAATATGGGAAATTTTTATACTCCATATACAATGCTAAGATTATTTGCTGATTATTTACCAAATGATTTGGATAGAATTTTATATTTTGATTGTGATCTAGCATTTTTAGGAGATATTACGCCTTTATATAATTACGATATTGAAGGATATGAATATGGAGCATGCAAAGATGTGTTAGGGCAATATTTTATTGGCGCTGACTATCAAAATGCAGGTGTGATTTTATTTAATCTAGATAAATGCAAAGAAACAGGGTTATTTAAAAAGGCTAGAAATCTTTGCAAAACTAAAAAAATGGCCTTTTTGGATCAAGATGCTTTAAATCATAGTGTTGGTGAGAAATTATTTTTGCCATATATCTACAATGTTCAAAGAAATATGAAAAAAGGAACAGTAGTAAAGCATTTTTGTAAAACGATTAGATGGCTTCCATTTTATCATACAAAAAACGTCAAGCCATGGCAGGTTGACGAAGTTCATAAGTCTTTAAAATTACATTGTTTTGATGATGTTTTGGAAGAATATCAAAAAAGAATTAAGGAATATAACGATTAATGTAGTTTAATTCTACTCCATAAAATTGTAATAATTGTTCCTGGTACTCCAATTGTGAATAATAACCATAAATTGAGATTATATTTAATAAGAAAAGTTAAATATATGCCAGTAATCAAAGACCAAATCAATACAGCAACTAAAAAGAAAGAATATTTTCTTTTACCCCAGATTCCATTAAAAACAATCAAAACAATTGATGAAACTGGAACGCACCAAATAAATACTAACCATTCATTTTTAATAAGTAATAAATTAAGAAAAACATAAACTATAGTTCCCAAAGTCCAAACAGTGAAAAAAGAAAGAAGAGTAACAACCAATTTATTTACTTTGTTTTGTTTTTCTTCATCTTTAGGCTTTAAATTTTTTGTGTTTTCATTTACAAGTTGGTCTAAAGTAATTCCATAAAAGTTGCAAATTTCTAAAAGGTTTTCTATTGATGGAACTGCATCGCCATGTTCCCATTTAGAAATTGCCTTATCAGAATAATTTAATTTAGCGGCTAATTCGGCTTGTGTTAAATGCTTCTTTTTTCTTAGTTCAGTAAGGTTGGTTCCTATAATTTGTTTAACTTCACTCATGGCAATATTTTACTTCATAAATGAAATTCTTCAATAATTTTAAAGAGAACTTAAAAATTTAGTTTTGACAACAATGTCAATGTAAAAATTGTTTAAATCTTAAATTTGATGATTGTAGCGAATAAAAATCAAGTTTGATATATTAATAATTTATGTTAGAAATTAACTCTCTTAAAAGTAGAGTTCATTTCTAATTAGATTATCGTGATATATAAAATGATTCAATTAATAATAATACGTCCTTGCATAATAATGTAAGGCGAAAGGATTGGAATGAAAGAAGAAAAAGTTATTTATTATAGTGATGAGCTTAATGATGAATTTAGTGGTATAAAAGAAAAAGACTTCAAACTCGAAGATGACTATAAATACATCCATAAAAATGTATTTTGGAGAATTGGTGCATTTTTCTTTTACAGAATAATTATGACTCCTATTGCTTTTTTATATTTAAAATTTAAATTCCATTTTAAAGTTGAAAATAAAAAAGTGTTAAAGGGATTTAAAAAACATGGAATCTTCTTATATGGAAATCATACTAATGTGCCAGCTGATGCCTACATTCCAAATGTGCTCGTTTTTCCTCAAAAATGTTATGTAATTGTTAATAGCCAAAATGTTGCTGTTAAAGGCACAAGAACATTTATGTCGATGGTGGGGGCATTGCCAATTCCAGATTCTTTTAAAGGAATGAGATCTTTTATTGAGGCAGTTGAAAAAAGAAGTGTACAGGGTAATGCAATATGTATTTATCCAGAAGCACACATTTGGCCATATTACACAAAAATAAGACCATTTAAATCAGCATCATTTAGGTATCCAATACAATTTGGTGATCCAAGTTTTGCTTGCACAACGACTTACCAAAAAAGAAAACATTCAAAGAAACCTAAAATGGTTGTTTATGTTGATGGACCATTTTACGCGAATTTAAATCTTCCAGAAAAGGAAAGGAAGGAAGATTTAAGAAATAGAATCTATGATTCGATGGTTGAAAGAAGTAAAAATAGCAACGTTGAAGTTGTGAAATATGTAAAAAAGGAGAATAGTTTATGAATTATGAAATTTTAAAACAAACTTTATTAATTAGTTTATATGTGTTTCTTGGCTTGATAGCTTTATGTGTGATTTTGTATTTGCCAAGATTAATTGCTTGGTTTGCCCCATTAAAAAAGCAAGAACATTTATATAATGAAAACAAAAATAAGTTTGCAATTTTAGTTCCTGCAAGAAATGAATCATCGGTAATTAAAGGTTTACTCGATCATTTAGCAAACCAAACTTACGATGCAAAATATTATGATGTTCATATTATTGTTAAAGAGAAAAACGATGAGACAATTAACATTTCTAAGGATTATAAAAATACATATGTTCATATTGTAGAAGATCAAAAATGTAAGGGTGATGCATTGAATGCTGCAATCCATAATATATTTAAAGATTTTGGGAAAAAATATTATGATGCATATCTTGTCATGGATGCAGATTGTTGGATGGATTGCGATTGTTTAGAAGAATTAAATAATGCATTTGCAAGTGGTAGACAAGTTATCCAATGTAAGAAAATTGTTAAAAATTATTATATGACTGGGAAAAGTGTGCCTCTTCAAGCTGCTTGTAATGGTATAATTTGGACTTTAATTGATGAAATGGGCAATAGATTCAAATCAGATCATAATATTACAGCAATGACTATTGGAACTGGTATTTGTTTTAGAAAAGATGTTATTAATAAAATCGATGGATGGCCATATAATAAAACATTAACTGAAGATATTGAGTTTATGTTTGATGCTGCTTTAAGAGGTTTTACAACTTATTATTGCTCATATGCACATATTTATATGGAAGAAGCACCAACTCTTGAGATGACAAATAAAAGAAGAAATAGATGGATGATCGGTGTTTGTGATTCTAAAAAACTTTATAACAGAAGAATGGCTGATGAATGCATTACTTTTAAAGAAAAAGTAAATAGATATTATTGTAAAGCTCTTTGGATAGTTTACTGGCTAATTGGTTTATCAGTTGTTTTCTTCTTATTAAATGCTTTAGTAAGTATTTATTTAGGAATTATTCTTAATAATTTAGTTTGGTTCTCATTACTAAATTGCTTAATAAGCTTTAGTGTCGTTTATTTAAGTTTCTTCTTAATGACTTTATGCGCCATGATTATTGATCATAAATATATTAAATTTCCATGGTATAACAAACTTTTATTATTACTTGTTCATCCTTTCTTTTATATGGGATATATAAAGATTGTTTTCAAAGCTTTATTTATTAAAAAGAACAATGGTTGGGAAGTTATTGAAAGAGTTGAAGGAGCTAAAAAATAATGAAAGACTTCATGGGAAAAAGAGCTCCAGCAATTAAAAGAATGGAGGAACTTGAAAGTAAAGGTGAATTTTCAACCCATATTGATCCAATTCATTATGATCTTGCAATTCCTGTAACTGAAAAGTTTCCATATATCAAAAAGACTTTAAAACTTAAAACTAAATATTGGTTTTTAGAACACTTTATTGTTCGCCCATATTCTTGGTATCAAAATAAATTTGTAATGAAAACTAAAGTTTATGGAAGAGAAAACTTAAAAGGAATTAAAAGTGCAATTATTACATGTAATCATGTTTATATGTTTGATTGCTTATGTGCAAAGCATGCCTTAAAGGGTCATAGACTTTATGTAACTGCTGCTTGGTTTAATAATATGAATTCTAGACTTGGCGAATATATGAGAGCTGATGGCATGATGCCAATTCCTGATGATTTTAATGTTTTAAGAAATTTTAATGCCGCTATTGAATATCATATGAAAAGGGGAGATTATGTCTTGTTTTTCCCTGAAACTGCAGAATGGTGGATGTATGAAAAACCACGTCCATTTGCAAAAGGCGCTTTCCATTATGCAACTAAAAATAATGTTCCAATAATTCCAATGTTTATATGTTTCAAAAATACTGGAAAGAAAGATAAAGAAGGATTTGATATCAAGCAATTTAATATTTATATTCTTAAACCAATTTATCCAAAAGTAGATTTAAATAGTAAAGAAAATACTGAATATTTAATGGATGAAGCATATAAAGAATGTGTTGAACAATATGAAAAATTCTATGGTAAGAAATTAGAATTTAATACTAAAAAGTAACTGCATGAAACTTTAAAAACATGCAGTTTTTCTTTTTTACAAAACTGCATTTTCAAGTTGACTTTTACAGTTTTTCTTTTTTATAGGTGTTTTCTCCCTTCGCTATTAATAGGGAATTTGAAATCAATACTAAATTTACTTTTAAAACATAATCATTTGAGTAATTAGTGTTGAAATCAAGTTAAAGCTTACACAATTAGGAATTATTGTAATAACGTGTAAATTAGTCATACAAAATAACTCCTAATTGATCGTTTCTATAAATGAGAAGAAGGATAAATTTAAAACACCAATTGGTGTAAGAAGTTGATAAAAACAAGTTTGCAAAAATAGTCACTCTTTGATCTCATTATGATGATAATTGATTAGAATCTAATTCTAATTTAGCAACATATGGTATTGACTTTCTTCATTTTCTTATTTATAATTTTTCTCAATAAGGAGAATAAATGCAACGAGAAACTATTCAAAGAAAAATTATTTTAAAAGAGATGCATATTCTAGGACATGCTAAAAGAAGTGACTTTATAAATCATTTAAAAAATAACTATCCTGGATTTAATACTGCAACTATTTATCGTAATTTAGATTCGTTATGTGAAGATAATTTATTAAGAAAAGTTTCTTCAAATTTAGATGAAGATATTTTTGAAGACACATCTAAAAAAATGCATGATCACTTTATTTGTTTGAATTGTGGATCAATCATCGATATTGAAAATAAAGATGATGAAAAATCATTCATTGATAAAGATGGAAACCTTATAGAATCAAAATCCATTACCTATTATGGAACTTGTAAAGATTGTTTAAAAAATAGGAAAACTGAGTCTTAATGTTACTTTTTATTTAAATATTTAGGAGGATTATATTAATGAAAAAGTACAAATGTTTACTTTGTGGCATCGAATTTGAAAGCGATGAAGAAAACCCAATTTGCCCGGTGTGTGGTGCAAGTGGTGATGATGTTGTTTTAGTAGAAGAGGAAGGAAAATAATTTATGGAAAACAAATATAAAGGAACTCAAACTGAAAAGAATTTATGGACTGCTTTTGCAGGAGAAAGCCAAGCAAGAAATAAATATACATATTATGCAAGTGTTGCTAAAAAAGAAGGATATGAACAAATTAGCGCAATTTTCTTAGAAACAGCTGGAAACGAAAAAGAACATGCAGAACTTTGGTTCAAAGAACTTGGTGAACTTGGAGATACTAAAGCCAATTTAAAAGCTGCTGCTAGTGGTGAAAATTATGAATGGACTGATATGTATAAAGAATTTGCTGAAACTGCAGAAAAAGAAGGTTTCAAAGAATTAGCTGCAAAATTCAGAATGGTTGGCGAAGTCGAAAAACATCATGAAGAAAGATATAATAAACTTTTAGAAAACGTTGAATTAATGAAAGTTTTCACAAAAGATACCGATATTACCATTTGGAAATGCAGAAATTGTGGATATATCTATGTTGGAAAATCTGCTCCTCAACTTTGCCCATGTTGCAAACACCCACAAAGTTATTTTGAAGTAGAAGGTAAAAATTATTAATATTTTCTTTCTATTAAATTAAACTTTAGCCTCCAATTATTATATAATTATAAAAGTTGGAGGTTTTTTTATGTTAATTGATACTTTAAAGAAAGAAAATATGTTAGCTCTTAAAAATCACGATACAAATAAAAGAGCTGTTTTAGAAGTTGTTATTAATAAATATATGGTTGCTGGTTATGAAGCAAAAGCTAAAGGAAAAGAAATTGGCGATGTTGAACTTGTTTCAATTATTAATAAAACTTTAAAAGAATTAGAGGATGAAAGAAGTGGATATGAATCCGCTAATAGACCAGAAGAAGTTAGTAATTTGACCGCTCAAATGGATGCCATTAAAGGATATCTTCCAAAAATGATGAGCGAAGAAGAAATTAAAACAATCATCCTTGGTTTAGAAGATAAATCAATCCCAAGCGTTATGAAACACTTTAAGATGAATTACGCTGGTAAGGTTGATATGGGACTTGTTAGCCAAGTCTTAAAATCTTTAAATTAGTTGCTAATGATGTGTGGTATTTCAAGAATGAACTTAACTTGTTCATTCTTGAAATATTAAGTTTCATTCGTGAAACTAAGGCTATTTAGTCAAATTTAGGTTGTTAATAAAGCAAATTATCTTTATAATATTAAAGCGTTCGAAAGAATGGGGGTATAGTTTAATGGTAGAGCAACGGTCTCCAAAACCGCTGATGAGAGTTCGATTCTTTCTACCCCCGCCATTTTTAAAATTATGACTTGATTTCATTATCAGGTCTTTTTTATTGCTGATCAAAAGTTTGGTTTTGCTCGATTCCTTTATATAAATAAGCGTATTCACCATTTTTACTAAGCAATTCTTCGTGATTACCTTTTTCAATAATCTTTCCTTTTTCAATAACGTATATTAGATCTGCATTTTTAATGGTTGAAAGTCTATGTGCAACAATTAAAGTGGTTCTGCCTTTCGCCAAGTCATTTAATGATTTTTGAATTAAGCTTTCAGTAACATTATCTAAAGCACTAGTTGCTTCATCTAAAATAAGAATAGAAGGATTTTTTAAGAAAACTCTTGCAATAGAAATCCTTTGTTTTTGCCCGCCAGATAATTTAACACCACGTTCACCAACAATGGTGTCATATCCTTTTTCTAAACTAGTGATGTAATCATGAATATTTGCCATTTTACTAGCTTT
>CAVFXI010000005.1:0-1036 GCA_963626345.1 Gemmiger formicilis
GCAAATGATTTATTTGAAATAGGTTGTAACGCATGTTACAATTTACTTGAGGAAAATGTTACAATGTATTTCAACTTTAATAAGGATATTAGTTATGCAAAAATCGTATTAGGAATGAGCGATGAAGAAATTTCTAACTTCATTGGGGTTTCTAGAATGTCTTTAAATAGATGGAAAAATGGTAAAGCTATTCCTAGTTATGAAGCATTAGAAAAAATGTACAATTCTTTTTACGATAGTGGAATAAGCTTAAATAGAATCAAAGAAGAAATGTATGGATCATCTTTAGAAAATAATCATACTATTTTGTTTCATGGAGCTAAATTAGAATTAAATGGAGATCCTTCAGTAGAATATAGTGATGATAAAAAAGATTTTGGTAAGGGATTTTATTTAGGGGAAAGTTTTGAACAATCCGCAAGTTTTGTTGTTGGATATAAAAAATCTTCTGTTTATATTTTTGATTTTAATAAAACGAATATTAATATTAAGGAATTCAATGTCTCTAAAGAATGGATGATTTTAATTGCTTACTTTAGAGGTAGATTAGAAGAATATAAGGATTCAAATTATATAAAAGAATTATTAAATAATATAAAGGATATAGATGTTATAATTGCACCAATTGCAAATAACACAATGTATACAATATTAGATGATTTTATTAATGGAAAGATTACAGACTTACAATGCTTAAATGCGTTAAGTGCTAATAGACTAGGTAAACAATATGTTTTCTTAAATGATAAGGCAATAAATAAAAGTCTTAAAATGTTAGAAAGATGTTTTTATTGTGAACACGAAAGAAATGATTATGAATCTTTAAAGTTAAAAGAAAACGAAATAGGTAAAAATAAAGTGATTATTGCTTTAAGAGAATTTGCTGGGAAAGGTAAATATATTGAGGAATTATTAAAATGAAAAAAATAGATGATATTGGTTTATTAGAATGTAAATTTGTTTCTAATTTATTTGAATATTCAACAAAAATGAAAGATTGTTCTTCTAAAGTTTTTATTAAGTCTTATATTTTTTC
>CAVFXI010000005.1:1046-10385 GCA_963626345.1 Gemmiger formicilis
AAAAATAGTATCTTCTAAATCTTTCATTTTTGATTCTTTAGATGTTTATGGAGCATACGGAATTATTAAAAAAGAAAAGAATCTAACGAAAGGAAATGTAGTTTATCCATCTTATATAATGGCTTGGATTGGTTATATCATGAAATATTTTTCTTATACGACTGGAATTCCTGAAACAACCATATATAAAAACGTGAAACCCGAAGAATTTTATTCAATGTATGAAGCTTATCATTCATTAGACAATGATTTAGTAGTGAAAAGAATTGCTGAAGCTAAGAATATTAATTTAAATTTAAATGATCCTGAACTGTATAAGAAATTAAGTTTCATGAAAGTCTAACGAAATCTAAAAAGTTCTATGAAATCTAAAAGAAAAATATTTTTATTTTATTTTTTAACAAAAATGCACATTTGTTGATATTTTTTCTAATTGTTTCGATTTTATCGGAAAATGTTTTTTCGAAAATTGTTATTTTTCTCTATGAAAGCGCTTTCAAAAAATGTATAATACTAAACAGTTATAAACATAGCGGAGGTAAATTATGAAAAAATTCAAATGTTTAGCACTTTGTCTTTCTTTGATTGCGTGTTTAGGCGCAACTGGTTGTGGACAAACAGATAATGGGGGAGAAGAAAAGTTAGAAGATACTTTAGATATCTTAGGTGGTTGCGAAGAACCTTACTTAAATGCTGTCGCAGATGCTTTTGCTGCAAAATACAATGTTAAAGTTAATAGAATTCGTAAATCATCAGGCGAAATTGAAACTCAAGTTAAAAACGAAAATGGCAATCCATCTGCTGATGTTATTTTCGGTGGAACAACTGATCCTTATAATGCTTTAAAAAACGAAGGTTTATTAGAAAAATATAAATCAGCTAACGATTCAAAGATTTCCGATTCACATTTTAAAGATGCTGGAAATTATTGGTATGGAATTTATAAAGGTATTTTAGGCTTCATGTGGAACAAAGATAAACTTACTGAACTTGGTTTAACTGCTCCATCAACCTGGGATGATTTATTAAAACCAGAATATAAGAAATATATTACTTGGTCACATCCAAATACCGCAGGAACTGCAAAACTTGTTTTAAATACCATTGTTCAAAAGAAAGCTAATGGAAAGAAAACAACATATAAGAAAGATGGCGAAGATGTCGAATGTTACGATGATACTGCAGCTATGGAATACTTTAAAGCATTAGATGTCAATACTGCAAAATATACAAAATCAGGATCTGGCGCTTCAAAAGAAGTTGGTGTTGGAACTACAGTTATTGGTATTGGTTTCTTACATGATGTTATTTATCAAATCGTTGATAAACAATATACAAATATTGGTATGGCAGCCCCAAGTGATGGAACATCATTTGAAGTTGGTGCTACTGCAATCCTTAAAGGTGCAAAACATCCAAATTTAGCAAAGAAATTCATTGATTTTGCTACTACAGCAGAATGTGTTGAATTAGGCGCAAAGAATGGTTCATATCAATTCTTAGTTGTTGATGATGCAAAACAACCTCAAGCAGCTATCGATGCAGGTCTTAACGAAGTTAAAGTTATGGACTATGATTTCGAAGATGCAAAGAATAATATTGAACACTACGTTGAAGACTTCAATGCAGCTGTTAAAGCTGAAGTCACAGCTTAATTAAGTAGTTTAAAAATAGGCTGTAAATCTAATATTTACAGCCTTTTATCTTATTAGGGAGGTACGTAAGTGTTTAAAAATAATACAATGACCAAAGAGGAAAGAAGATTGATGAAAAATGCTCATCGTCAATCCAAAAAACTTGATACAAAAAAATTATTCAAAGAACCATTTACAATTACTGTAATTCTTCTTTTAGTAATCTTTTTATTTTTCTTTGTAGTCTATCCATTACTTAATCTTTTCTCTAATGGGTTTTCTGTTCTTCAAAAAATAGGTGTGGATGAAGATGGTCTTCCAATTAGAGCAAATACATTTTCGTTTGAAAATTTTACTTATATTTTCCAAAAATTATTCTTTTCAGAAGCTATTAAAAATTCGCTTTTGATTGGACTTCTAGTTGCTTTTGGATCGACATTAGTAGGATTTTTATTTGCCTATGTTGAAGTGTATGTTCATTTCAAAAGTAAATTTATTAGTGTTTTATTTAAAATAGTCTCGATATTACCAACAATATCGCCACCATTTTTAGTTGCTATTGCAATTATTCTTTTATTTGGAAATACAGGTTTAATTACGAACAAAATTTTACATATGTCGATGAATTCAGGACTTTTTGGAATTCCTGGTGTTGTTGTAGTTGAAATTATAACCTTTTTTCCAACAGCTTATTTAATGCTTAGAGCATTACTTAAAAATATTGATCCATCATTAGAAGAAGCTGCGAGAGATATGGGCGCTTCAAGATGGAAAGTATTTTGGACCGTTACATTCCCAGTTTTACTTTCTGGATTTGGAAATGCTTTCTTAATTTCATTTATTGAATCGCTTGCAGATTTTGCTAACCCATTCATTATTGGTGGATCAGTCGAAACAATGTCAACCGCGATTTATGTTTGTTACACAGGTGGAAATGGTGTAAATGCTTCACATAGAGCAGCCGCTATGGCACTTATTCTTCTTGTAATTTCTATGTGTTTCTATTTCTTCCAAAAATATGTTTTAGAAAGAAAAACATATTCAACCTTAACTGGAAAAGCAACGAGAGGAAGAATACTTATTGAAGATAAGACTGTTGTTATTCCTCTTGGAATTATTTGTGGAGGAATCTCATTATTTGTTATTTCTCTTTATATTCTTGTCTTTGTTTGCTCCTTCTGGAGAAATCTTGATGTCAATAATCTTGTTTGGACAACTGCAAACTGGACTGAAATTGGATCTAAAGTATTTAATAGTTCTTCTTCATCCTTATGGAATACAGTTTGGACATCACTTGTTGCAGCTATTATTACTGCTGCAATATCAATGCTTGTTGCATTCCTTGTTGTCAAAAAGAAATTTATTGGTAAAGGCGCAATTGAATTTACTTCAATGCTTGCAATGGCGGTTCCAGGAACAGTTTTAGGTATTGGTTTTGTTTCAGGATTCGTTCAAGGATTCTTTGGAACTGGTTTCTTAAAATTCTTATATGGAACAATGGGTCTCATTATTATTATCTTTATTGTTCGTTCTTTACCAATTGGTATTAGATCGGGTGTTGGTGCTTTAAATCAAATTGATAAATCAATTGAAGAAGCTGCTAGTGATATGGGTGCAGGAACTGGAAAGATATTTACTTCCGTTACTGTTCCATTAATTAAAGATTCATTATTCTCATCACTTGTTACATCTTTTGTTAGATCAATGACTGCTTTAAGTGCAATTATTGTTGTTTCTACTCCAGGTACAGTTTTAATTACTTATGAAATGAACGAACTTGGTGATAAAGGTGCTTATGAACAAGCTGCAGTTTACGCAACAATTTTAATTCTTATTGCTGGATTTGCAGTCGGTATGATGGAACTTATTATTCATTATTTCGGTACAAGTCATGTTAAAAAAGAAAAAGTTAAAAAGATAAAGAAAGGAGCTATCTAATGAAAAACTCTGCATTAGTATATTCTCAAGGCAAAGCACCAGTTGCTGTTCGTCTTGAACATGTTTCAAAAATTTATGAAGATCCAAAAACACATAAAAATTTCTATGCTGTTAAGGATTCAAATATCGTAATTAATCCAGGTGAGTTCGTTACTTTACTTGGTCCATCAGGTTGCGGAAAAACTACAACATTACGTATGATTGCTGGTTTTGAATCACCAGATGAAGGTCAAATTTTTATTGGAGATACTCCAATTAATACATTGACTCCTAACCAAAGAGATACAGCAATGGTTTTCCAAAGTTATGCTCTTTTCCCACATTATAATGTTTTTGATAATGTTGCTTATGGCTTGAAATTAAGAAAAGTTAAGGTTCCAAAACTTGATGAAAATGGCAAAGAAATAATGATTATCGATCGTGAAAGAATTAACGAAATTAATAACATTATTAAAGGACTTACAAAGAGTCTTAAAAAAGCAAAAAATGATGATGATAAGGCAAGAATTGAAGAACAAATTAAGAATCAAAAAGTTCTTTTGAATGATGCTGAAGTTAATCCTGTGCCAGCTTATGAAACTCGTCCATTTACAAAAGAAGAGATTCGTGAAAAAGTTTTAGCGATGCTTGATCTTGTTGAACTTGGTGGAATGGAAACACGTATGACAAATCAATTAAGTGGTGGTCAACAACAACGTGTTGCTTTAGCTAGAGCTCTTGTTTTAAATCCATCAGTTTTACTTTTTGATGAACCATTAAGTAATCTGGATGCTAAACTTCGTGTTTCTATGAGAACTGAAATTCGTAAGATACAACAAAAAGTAGGAATTACTGCAATTTATGTCACTCATGACCAAAGTGAAGCAATGGCACTTTCAGATCGTATCATTATTATGGATAAAGGATTTATTTCTCAAGTTGGCAGTCCAAAAGAAGTTTATTACACCCCAGACAATCAATTTGTTGCCTCATTTATTGGTGAAGTTAATTTCCTTTATGGTAATGTTGAAAAGTCCGATAAACAAAATATTGAAGTTTTAGTTGATAAACGAAAAATCAAGACTTTAAATTCACGTGGTTTTAAGAAGGGTGAAAAGGTTCAACTTGTCTTACGTCCTGAATCAGTAGCTCTTGCTGAAAAAGGTGAACTCGAAGTTGAGGTTGTTCTTTCAACATTTATGGGAAGCTATCAGTTGTACCATGTTTTACAGAATGGTAATTTAATTAAAGTTACAGAATATAATCCAAAAGGAAGAAAGATATTTAATGTTGGCGATAAAGCTTATCTTGAATTTGATGATAGTGATATCCATGCATTAAAGTATGTTGAAGAAGATAAAAAATAATATCTACTTTTAATTATTTAAATAAAATTTGATTTTCAAATTTTTCTCTTTTTATGGCTTAACTTCTTGAAGGGTTAAGCCATTTTTATATTGAAATATATCGCATTTTCCTATATATTTATATGCGTACGTTAAACCAAGATTAACGAATATCCCAACGTTATTCCTAGTTTAATGCGAATTTATTAGAAAGGGTAAACTAAAATGATCGACAAAAAAGGAAAAGCTGAACTTGTTAAGAAGTTTGGTAAGAACGAAAAAGATACTGGAAGTATCGAATTCCAAATTGCCTTATTAACTTCACAAATTCTCGATTTAACCGAACATTTAAAGAAAAATGACAAAGATCAAATTGCACGTCGTGGTTTAAACATTAAAGTCAGTAAGAGAAAATCATTACTTCGTTACTTACAAAGAACCAATCGTGATAGCTATGTCAAAGTTCTTGGTGAATTAGGTTTAAGAAAGTAAAAAATAAGCTCCTGACTTTAGTAGGAGCTTTTTTTGTAATTATTTATGGAAAAAACATATTATTCTTTAAGAAAATATAAAAAACAAATGATCTTAGGACCAATTTTTAAAATGTTAGAAGTTGTTTTTGAGCTTTTAATTCCTTTTTTAATGAAAGATATTATTGACAATGGAATTGAAATTGCAAAGACTACAGGCGATATTTCTAAGATTTTAATTGATGGTGGAATTATCTTAGGATTTGTTGTTTTAGGATTTTCTTCAACAATGGTTTGTCAATATTTCGCATCAGTTGCTTCTCAAGGATTTGGAACTGATTTACGAAATAGAATGTTTAAAAAATTAAACGAGTTATCGTTAAGAGAAATTAACGAACTCGGAACTGGTCATCTTTCTAATTTATTTAATAATGATGTTAATAGACTTCAACTTGCAGTTGCAATGATGGTTCGTCTTGTAATTCGTGCTCCAGCACTTGTTATTGGATCAATCATTTGTTCATTTATGATTAATTATCAAGTCGCACTTATTTATTGTGGTGTAATCGTTGTTATTTCAATATTCTTATATTTTATTTTAAAAGTTACTAGTAAACAATTTGTCGTTTTACAACATAAAAACGATAATTTAAGTCAAATAGTTGATGACGGTATTAGTGGTGCTAGAGTTATTAGATCATTTAATACTCAAGAAGTTGAAGTTCATAAATATAAAGAAAATACTGCAGATTATTATAAAGATGCAAAGAAAACTGTATATTTAAATGCTTTAATTAACCCTATAACTTTTTTAGTTATTAATGTTGCAATTCTTTTAACAATTTACTTTGGTCAAAATGCTGTTAGTAACGGATTAGTCGTAGGAATTTCAGGCGTGGCATTTTCAACTGGTGATATAGTTGCTTTAATTCAATACTTGAATCAAATGCTTGTCGCTCTGGTTGTTGTTTCTAATCTTGTAGTTATTTTTAATAAATCATTTGCTTCTAAAAAAAGAGTTGATGAACTTCTTTTAAAAGAAAGCTCACTTAAAAATAATCCAATATATAAAGATTTAAAAATTAATAGTGGTGATGAACTTTATAATTTAAAAGATGTGGATTTCATTTATAGCGGAAAAAATAAAACTTTAACCGATATTAACTTTAATATTTTGTCTGGTGAAACAGTTGGTATTATTGGCGGTACAGGTAGTGGTAAGTCTACTTTAATGAAGTTATTAGATAGATTTTATGATGCTAGTGAAGGATCTATTTTATATAAAGGAAAAGATATTAAAGAATATGATTTAGATTCTTTACATAATGAAGTAGTTGTAGTTAACCAAAAAAATCAATTATTTAAGGGAACTATTAGATCAAATATGTTAATAGGAAATCCTAGTGCTACTGAAGAAGACATGGTTGAAGCTTTAAAGGTTGCAGAAGCTTATTCTTTTGTTAGTAAGTATGATGATTTTTTAGATCATGAAGTTGAAGAAAATGGATCTAATTTTTCTGGCGGTCAAAAACAAAGATTATGTATTGCAAGAGCAATTGTAAGACATTCAGAAACAATTATTTTTGATGATTCAATGAGCGCTCTTGATTTCTTAACTGATAAAAATGTTAGAAGTAATCTATCAAAATTTAAGGGTTTAACAAAAATTTACGTTTCACAAAGAGCTACTACTTTAATGCATTGCGATAAAATTATCGTAATTGATAAAGGAAAAGTTGAAAATATTGGAACCCATGATGAATTAATGAAAAATAGTAAAGTTTATAGAGAGATTTATGAATCTCAAACAAGGAGTAATTAGTTATGAAAGATATTAAAAAATTACTCGTATATTTTAAAGGAAATACAAAATTAATTATTTTTGCTATTTTCTTTGCGATTATATTTGTTTCATCAATGCTTTTAATTCCTTATTATACTGGACTCGTTATTGATGCAATTGGTTTAGGAGATGCTAATCCAAATAGCACCCCAACTTATGTTTACATTTGGATTATTTTAGGATTAATTGTTGTAACAGTTATCTTTGAATATCTTTTTGAAGCTACTCTTTCTTTGTTTACAGAAAGAACCATGAAGAAATTTAAAGATGCCATATATGAAAAACTTAACAAGGTATCGATTAAATTTATCGACACTCATAATCATGGTGACCTATTAAGTAGAACAATTAACGATGTTGATAATGTTTATAACGCTATACTTTCATTATTTAAACAATTATTCCAAGGCGTGATTACTTTAATTATTACACTTGTAATTATGTTCATTATGAATTATGTTTTAGCGCTTGTTGTTCTTTGTTTAACCCCTCTTGCTGTTCTTATTTCAACAACATTTGCAAGAAAAGCAAAAAAGAATTTCAAAAAACAAGGTAATTTAAATGGGGCTATTGGTTCAATTGTTTTAGAAGATTTGAATAATATTGAAGCAATCAAAACTTTTGGATATGGCGAAGAAGCTTTCAAAAAATTCAGCAAGGTAAATGATGAATTATATGTTGCTGGTCAAAAATCACAATTTGTTTCAAGTTTTGCAAATCCATTAACTCGTTTAATGAATAATGGCACGTATGCAATTGTTGGTATCACAGGTGCACTTATTGTCATCTATGGCGGACAATTTGGTGCTTCGCTTGGCGTTGGTGGAATTAGTGCTTTCTTACAATATGCAACTCAATTTGCAAAGCCATTTAACGAAATATCTAGTTGTTTCTCTGAACTTCAACTTGGTATGGTTTCATTAAAAAGAATAAATGAAATTTTAGATGCTCAAAATGATGTTGATAATGGAACGATTGAACTTAAAAAGCCAGTTAATTCTATTAAATTTGATCACATTTATTTCAGTTATACTGAAAATCAAAAATTGATTGAAGATTTTAATTTTGAAATTAAAAAAGGCGAAAGAATTGCAATTGTTGGACCAACCGGCTGTGGAAAAACAACGATGGTTAACTTATTAATGAGATTTTATGATCCTGTAAAAGGTAGATTCTTATTTAATGATATTGATAGTTTAGATATCCCTAAAAAAGATTTAAGAAATAACTTCAAAATGGTTCTTCAAGAAACTTGGGTATTTAATGGAACTGTTTATGAAAATATCACTTATGGTAAAGAAAATGTCACAATGGATGAAGTTATAAAAGCTTGCAAGGATGCAAATAGTTATGATTTTATCATGCGTTTACCACATGGATTTGATACAAAGATAAGTAACAATAGTGGTCTTTCAATGGGTGAAAAACAACTTATTAATATTACTCGTGTTATGTTAAATAAACCTGATATTGTTATATTAGACGAAATGACTAGTAATATTGATACTCGTAGTGAACTTATTATTCTTGATGGATTCATGAAGTTAATGAAAAATAGAACTTCGATTGTTATTGCTCATAGATTATCAACTATCGTAAATAGCGATAAAATTATCGTTATGAAAGATGGTCATATTAATGATGTTGGAACTCATAAAGAACTTTTAGAGAAAAAAGGTTTCTATTATGAACTTTATAACTCACAATTTGAGCAATAATAACAAATATTTTGTTTTTATGATTGTTTAATAGTGTCGATATAATCGGCACTATTTTCTTTTTCTACAAACTTCCGATTAAAAACCTCACAAAACTTCGGTCGAAAACCTCACAAAACTTCGGTCGAAGAATCGCATCCAATAAATTTAACGATGAAATATTGTTGCTATTCAAATATGTTAAACGAATTATTAAATAAGGAATGTTTTACTTTTACATATTAAAAATGCAATGTCACGAAAGTTTCATTGCATTTATTTTAAATTATTATTTTTTGATATAGTCATCAATGATTGCGGCAAGTGCACGAATGGAATTATTCTTGACACCATCGTTATTTATTATAACGTCAGCGTATATTTCTGATGGTCCAATAATTTCTTCATACATTGGTTGAACCGAATCAAAAT
>CAVFXI010000006.1:0-7208 GCA_963626345.1 Gemmiger formicilis
TAAATAAAAAGAGCATCTAGATTTAATTCTAAGTGCTCTATTTTTTTATTTTACCAAATGTTTCAATGATGAATTTTTAACGAGTTCATCGCATAAAAGTTCACAAACCATCCTTGCACCTTTTTCTCTTAAGTGAGTGTTATCTTCTTTGCCATTCATATAATTTACATAAATATTTTTATCAAAATTCATAAAATAGCATTTTGAATTACTTTCACCAACTTGTTCAAGATATTCTTTTGTTCTTGAAGTTAAATTTATAAAAGGAATATTTTTTTCATGAGCTAACTCTTCCATTGCTTTTGGATAATCTCCATGACAATTTGGATTTAACTTATGTTCTTCAATAAATTGTCTACGATAAATTGAAGAAATTAATACTGGATGAGCTTTTTTACTTAAAGCAAAATTTACATAATAAGCAAGTTGAGCTTTATAAGTTGTGAATGGATCAGTATGTCTTTCTTTATCAACTTTTTCATCGTTATGACCAAATTGAATAAAAAGATAATCGCCTTCTTTTAAGTTTTCTTCGCAAGGTTTGAATAAACCTTCATCGAAGAAACTCTTCGATGAACGGCCATTTTTTGCAAGATTGACTACTTCAAAGTCACCCGTGACATATTCATGAAACAATTGTCCCCAGCCAGTTTGAGGAAATGTATCATCAAAATTAGTTTGGCAAGTTGAATCGCCAATCAAATAAATTTTATTCATGTCTTGTAGCATCGAAATATGCTTTCGCATTATTGAAGCAAATATCTTGGACAACTTTTCCTAAGAATTCAATATCATTTGGATATTCGCCATTTTCAACTAAATGACCAAGTTTATTGCAAAGAATTCTTCTGAAATATTCATGTCTTGTGTAAGATAAGAAACTTCTTGAATCAGTTAACATTCCAACAAATCTAGAAAGCAATCCTAAATTTGAAAGAGCAGTTAATTGTTTTTCCATACCATCTTTTTGATCTAAGAACCACCAAGCACTACCAAGTTGCATTTTTCCTGGGACACCTTCTTCAGTAAAACAGAATGCTAATGTTGCTAAAACTTCATTATCACTTGGATTTAATGAATAAAGAATTGTCTTTGGAAGTTCGCCAGTTGAATCGAGTTTATTTAAAATCTTACTTAATGCTGGAGCAAAATTTCCATCATTAATTGAATCAAACCCAGTATCAGGACCAACTTTTGCCATCATTCTTCCAGAATTATTTCTTAAAGCTTTGATGTGATATTGTTGAACCCATCCACGTTTATGATATTCTCTTCCGAGGAAGACAATAATAAATCCTCTATATTGAGCAGCTTCACTAAGAGTTAATTTTTCGCCCTTAAGTGCTTTTTTAATGATTGCATCAACTTTTTCTTCGCTAGTTTCTTCATACATTACAACATCAAGAGCATGATCAGAAACTCTACAATCGTGGTTGTGGAAATATTCAATTCTTTCTTCTAATGCTTTTGTTAATGATTCAACACCATTAATTTCATAACCAACAACTTTTGATAAATCTTTGATATATGGAACATATGAATCCCAATCAATATTGATAACTTTATCTGGTCTAAATGCTGGATAAACATGTGTTTTGAATGTTTTATCTTGTTTTAAAAGTTCATGATAATGTAAATCATCAAGTGGATCATCAGTTGTACAAAGTGTATCAACATTACTCATTGAAATAATTTGTCTTGCCGACATATTCTTAAGTTTTTCATTCATGGTATCATAAATTTTATCAGCAGTTTTTGGTGAGAAAATTTCATCAATACCAAAGAATTTATGTAACTCTAAGTGAGTCCAGTGATAAAGTGGGTTTCCAACAGTATAAGGAATTGTTTCAGCCCATTTCATAAATTTTTCTTTTTTAGGAGCGTTACCAGTAATATATTCTTCACTAACTCCATTATTACGCATAGCTCTCCATTTGTAGTGATCACCAAAGTGACCTTCAACTAACCAAATATCAGTTGCGCTTTCAAACTTTCTATCTTCATAAATTTCTTTGATAGGTAAGTGGCAATGATAATCATAAATAGGCATATTTTCAGCATATTTATGATATAAAACTTTTGCGGTTTCTGTTTCGAGTAAGAAATCTTTTCCTAAAAATTCTTTCATAATTTTATTTTTTCTCCCTTAATATTTCTGAATAAGCCATGAAGTAAGGAGCACATCCTTTAACCTCGTTTTCGCTTATTTTTTCACTATAATAATATGCTCTACTTCCATTTCTTTTTTCATTATCAAGTCCTGCAACTTGACAGATTCCCCCTAGAGCATAATGATGAGGAGCATCTTCTCTTAAATATTTTCTAGTGATGTTATTAAACATAGTATCACCAAGAACTTTATAACCATCATCGACTAGTCCAAGTCTATTAGCTTTAAGCATTGAATAAGCCATCATAGCACTTCCACTAGTTTCAAGATAATTGCCTTCATCACTTGGATGATCAATTACTTGATAAAGCATAGTATACTCTTTATCTAAATAAGGTATAAGTCCATCTACTAATTCTTTATACATTTTTAAAAGTTCTTTACTAGCTTCATGGTCTTTTCCTAAGATTTCAATAATATCAACAAGTGCCATCATGCACCATCCACAGGCTCTGCTCCAAGAATTTTCACTCTTGCCATCTTCTTTATTAGCCCATTGCATGATTTTTTGTTCATCATAAGCATGAACATATAAATGACGTTTTTCATCATAAAGATATTTACGGACATTTCTAAATTGATTTAATGTATCTTCAATAACTTTATCATTTCCTCTTTTCAAACCTTCAATAATATAGAAAGGTTGAGCCATATAAAGTCCATCCATCCAAACTTGGAAAGGATATCTAGCTTTATGAAAGAAATTACCACATTTACATCTTGGTTGTTCTTCAAGTTGAGAATAGAAAATATCGATAGCTTTCTTATATTTTTCTTTCTTGGTCAAATCATATGCCCAAGGAAGAACAAATGCAGCTTGGCAATCATCAGTTGAATATTCACTTTTTGGATATCCTAAAGCATTTCCATCTTCATCAATAAACTTATCTAAATAATTTAAAATGAAATCTCTATAATAAGTGTCACCCGTAGCATTGAATAAATCCAAGGATGCTTTTAATAAGATTCCATCTTCATAACACCATCTTTTTGCCTTATAAGGAACAAATTCCTTAAAGTATTGCTTAACAAATTCTTCGACCATAAATTTCCTCCTTTATTTAAAGTAGTCTGGATATTTTTTACAGACTGATTCCATCCCATCAAAACCATTTCTTAAATGGTGTTCAAAAACTTTCATAAGTCCTTTAATATCTTTATCTTTTAAACGATCAACCATTTTTAAATGAGATTCATAAATTTCTTTAACATTCTCATTTTCTCTTAGGTTAGCCATAATTCTTGCTCTATTTAATGGAGTAATGCATTCATAAAGATAAGCCCAAAGTCTTTCTTTATTTGCAAAAGCAAAAAATTGTTCGTGAAACCTATTATCGTTATCATAAAATAATCTAGATTTCTCAATTGATGAATCCATTTCAATAATTTTCTTTTGCTCAGCAAGAATTTCATCTATGACTTTAAACTGTTCATCGGTGATTTTTCCTAGAATATCAACGTATATTCTCTCTTCTGTTGCAATTCTAATATCCATTGAATCATAAATTCCATCGGTATTAATTTTAGATACAAAAGTTCCGTTTTTTGGTCTAACCTCAAGTAATCCATCAGCAACAAGCTTAGCAATAACGCCTCTTACAGGAGTTCTTGATTGATGAAATCTATTAACTAAATCTTCTTCAGTAATTTTTGCGCCAGGAGCTATCTCACAATTAATGATTTCTTCTTTTAAAATTTTATACATTTTTTCGCTCATAATTGTTCTTCTCCTAACTCATACTTGTCATATAGATAAATCAAAAATCTTGTTAACAAAATATTCTTCCCTTGTTTTAAATTAATATCACTAAGTTGACAAAATCTAGAAATTCTATAATTGATAGTGTTTCTATGAGTAAATAAAAGCTCACTTGTGTATTGCACAGATTCTTCAAGATCTATATATGCTCTTGCAGTTTCAAAAATATATTTATCAACACTTTTAAAAACATCTCTAACAAAATTAAGGTCTAGATCTTCCTTTTTATATTCATCAAGTAATATTTCATATAATGAAAGATAGCCTGACAAATCAGATTTTAAAACTAGATTTAAAGAATCTTTATAAAAAGGAGTTTCAACAATTAAAAGTTGTTTAAGTTCTAAATCATTTTTAATTGTGTTTATTGAAACACATAATTTAATAAATAAACTTTTTTCAAGTTCACTTACTTTAATAATCTTTTTATCAACTCTTTCTAAAGTTAAATCTTGATGAATAATTAAAGAAAGATACTTTTTAAGTAACTCTAAATTAGTAAATGATTCATCAATAATTATGTAAGATTTAACTAAGTTATTCATCTTTTACTTTTAAAACCTCATGACACTCAATTCTTGGACCAACGTTACCAATTAAAGTAACATTCTTTAAATTTAATGTATCAACGTTATATGCGACAAAACCTTTTTTAGAACATTCTTCAGCAAATGACATCATTGCAGGTTTACCACATTTTGCATCTTTATTGAATTCAAAACTTGAATCAACAATATTGATTTCTCCAATAAATTTTTCTGGTAAACCATAAAAATACCCGGCAGCATATTCACAATTTGTTGCTTTAATATTTTTAAATGTAAATTTGCCCAAGTATGGAGTTCTATCGTCTACAGGCAACTTTTCTTTAGTATATACATATTCTGTTTTTCCATCAGGATCACAGAAATAAAACATATTCATAGTAATAGGAGTTAAAACTCCATCCATTTTAATGTTATCAAATTCGATATTATCGATTTGACAAATATCTCCTCTTCCCCTTCTAACTTTAATTCTTAAACCACGATCTGTGTGATCAAAGAAACATCTATTACAAACAAGATTTGATAATCCTCTTGAAATTTCACTTCCTAAAACAACTGCACCATGCCCAAATTGCATCCAACAATTTCTAATAGTAATGTTTTCACTTTTTTGGTTATACATTCTAGCAAGTTCAAGCTTACCTGATTTAATTGCGATGCAATCGTCACCAACTGAAAAATGAACACCAATAATTTCACAATTAACAACAAATTGAGGATCAATTCCATCAGTATTTGGACTATCTTTTGGGTTTTCAATATATAAATTATAAACACCCAAATTCTTCACAAAATATGGATGGATTGTCCATGATGGAGAATTTTTAATATTAATACTATCTAAAACAATATTTTCGCAATTATTAATAAAAATTAAGTGTGGTCTAACATAAGGAAGATGTTTAACATCAATCCACCAAGTTCCCATTTGAGCTCTTCCATCAATTGTGCCTTCTCCAATTAAGGAAGTATTCTTGCAATCAAAGAAATTGATGATTGAAAGACACATTTTAGAAGGAATACCTTCCCAAATTCCTCTTTCTTTAGTTACGCCATCAACAACTTCTCTTTCAGGAATATATTCATAATCTTCAAGTTTAGGATCGCCTAAAATAGTTGCTCCTTTTTTAAGATATATTGTTAAATCGCTTTTGAATTTTAAACTGGTAATAAAATATTTTCCTTCTTCAAAAATAAGTAAGGAATCTTTTGAACAAGAATCAATTAATTTTTGTAATTCTTTTGTTACATTTATTTCTCCACTTTTATCGATGTCACAAGTGGTTTTTATTTCGCTAACTTCTTTTGTTTTAAATTTTAAAGTTGAATCATTAACTTTAATTTCATATTCAGTATTTGGAGTTAATTCATATAATGAAAAAGTATTAGTTTTAACATCTTTTAAAACTAATTTTCTATTTAAATAGACATCATATAAATTAGGTGCAAAATATGACTCGTTATTTTCGAGTTCAAAACTTGCACTTACTGGAGAAACATATAATAACTTCATAAAATTAAGACCCCTTCTTCTCTTTATGTTTAATAACAATTCGTTTAATTAAATATTTAATTAAAAGTAAGATACCATCAACAAGTAAAGCAACTAAAGCTTGACTTAATGGTTCTTGGAATAACCAAATTTCATTTTTACCATAAAGTCTTACAATGCCAATACATATATAAGCTGTTGCAAAGAAAACGACTAACTCAAATAAAATATTAAATATTAATGAATATAATTTTTTTGATTTATAAATAATATAATCATCATGTTGTCCCTTTTCGTTTTCCATGAGAAGCAAAATATTCCCATACATGAAATCGAATACAAGACCACCAATGAGTCCACCAAGTAAAGCTAAAAGTTCACCTTGAACACTCATACCCATTCCTATAAAGAAGAAAAGCGCCCCATAAAACCAATATTTTATAAGTTCCGCTTTTACTCCATATGGAATTTTAGAAAAGAAACTAGGTTTTTGATATTCCTTAATTTCTTTTTCTAATTTTATTTCTTCTTCTGTTTTTTTATTCTTTTTGCTCATTTTCTTCTAAAGGCTTAAACGTAATCTTCTTGAGTTGCTTTTGAACAAATGGAGCAGTAGCAACAACAACTCCTGTAATGATACTAAGAATGATGTGAACCATTAACAAAGTACGAGTTTGTCTAGCATAATTCACATATGATTGAATAATTAAATCAGTAGGTTTAGCTTGCAATGCAATAAGTTCATCAGCCAAATTAATATAATTTGCTTCATAAACAAAAGCCAATAAAACTAAATTAATTCCCCATAAGACAAAGAATATAATTAACATATAAACAGGTCTTTTCTCGCCATACTTTTGCATTGAATATTGTAAATACGCAACACTATAAAGAATAGTAAATAAAGTAATAATAAATAAGAAAATACAGTTATATGGCCATAATACTGTAAAAATATTCTTCAAAAAACCAGGTAATGCATTTGCAACTGGATTTGCAGAATTAACCGATGAAAAATTAACATCTAATCTTGAAAATGCTGGAGAAAAAATAAATAACGACATTAAAAATTGTAGACATGAAGCAAATACAAATATTAAAGGAACTGTATAGTAGTTTCTTTTTAAGGCAATTGCTCTTTTTCTTAATCTAAATTTAAAACCTTTTTTGTTTTTCATTATTATTGCCTCCTATCTAATTCTATTAGTTGTTTCTTCATCAAAGAAACAAATTAAATTT
>CAVFXI010000007.1:0-18958 GCA_963626345.1 Gemmiger formicilis
GGTTTAACCCACACTTCCATCCATATCCATTTTAATTAGTTGATTAAGTTCAACTGCATATTCCATTGGAAGTTCTCTTGAGAATGGTTCAATAAATCCCATAACCATCATTTGAGTTGCATCCTTTTTAGAAATACCTCTACTCATTAAATAGAATAATTTGTCTTCATCAATTTTAGAAACTGTTGCTTCATGTTCTAAGAACGATTGATTATTTAAACATTCATTCTTTGGAATTGTATCAGATCTCGATTTATCATCTAAAATCAAAGTATCACATTGCACATGAGCTCTTGAACCAGTTGCTGAAGGCATAATTCTACAAGTACCACGATAATTACTAACGCCACCGTTTCTTACGATACTCTTCGAGATAATTTCACTCGTGGTGTTTTTAGCAAGATGGATCATACGCGCACCGGCATCTTGATATTGCCCTTTACTTGCGACCGCAATTGAAATACAAACACCTTTTGCTCCTTCGCCTTTTAAAACACATGCTGGATATTTCATATTAACTTGTGAACCAATATTCCCATCAATCCATTCCATACGTGCATTTTCATAGCATACAGCACGTTTTGTAACCAAATTTACAATATTATTTGACCAATTTTGAATTGTCGAATATCGACACTTTGCACCTTTTAAAATAACAATTTCAACAACTGCAGCATGCAAACTATCTTTTGAATAAATAGGAGCTGTACAACCTTCAACATAATGAACATCTGCACCTTCATCAACAACAATTAATGTTCTTTCAAATTGACCAGTCTTTTCATTGTTAATTCTGAAATATGATTGAAGAGGTTTTTCAAGTTTCACTCCTTTTGGAACATAAATAAAACTTCCTCCGCTCCAAACAGCACCATTTAAGGCACTAAATTTATTATCATTAACTGGAACAACTGTTCCAAAATATTTTTTAAATAATTCTGGATATTGCTTTAAAGCTGCATCTGTTGACAAGAAAATTACGCCTTTTTCTTCAACTTCTTTAAGCATATTATGATAAATCATTTCTGATTCATATTGAGTCGCAGCACCAGCTAAGTATTTTCTTTCGGCTTCAGGAATACCTAGTTTTTCAAAAGTATTTTTGATCGTTTCAGGGACTTTATCCCAACTATCCTCTTCTTTTCCATAACGAGTAAAGTAAGTGTATGAATCAAAATCTAAATTACTTAGATCTGGGCCAAAAGAAGGCATTGGCAATTCTTTGAATTTTTTATAAGCTTCAAGTCTAAAATTTAACATCCATTCTGGCTCGTTTTTCATTTTTGAAATCAAACGAACTTTTTCTTCGTTTAAACCTAAACCAGTATTAAAAATAGATGTATCTTCATCTTTAAAACCATACTTATAATCTTCGTTAAGTTCTATATCATTTTTCTTCATGGTGGCAATCATCCTCCATAATTTTTTCTAGACCATTCCAACCAATTGTAGCGCATTTAATTCTTGCAGCTTGTTTTGATGTATTCATAAAAACAAGCGCTTCTTCTAAAACGCTATCATCATATGGTTTTTCGTAAATCATATTTGTATATTGTGTGAAAATATATTTTGCTTCTTCAAGCGATTTATTCATAACTAAATCACACATGATATCTGTAGATGCAGTTGAAATAGTGCATGCAACACCATCAAACATCGCATCAATAATTTTATTATTTTCGACCTTTAAATAAACAGTTATATCGTCTATACAACTAGTAGAATCCATACGAACTTTAAAGTATCCAGTTTCATCTGCTGGTTTTTTCTTGTGTTGAGGATTTGAATAATGATCCATGATGATTTCTCTCATCATTTCAGGACTAAAAGTAAGCATCTAAAATATTCCCTCCTGTTTTTAAAGCTTCATAAAGTTGATCTACGTCTTCTTTATTATTATAGAAATAAAGTGAAACTCTAACAGTTCCAACCGCATGTAAAAAATCTAACAATAATTTTGCGCAATGCTGACCACTTCTAACACATATTCCTTTGCTATTTAAATATGTTGCCTCATCTTGAGGAAATACATCCTTAACATTTAAGGTAATAATTCCAGTATCAGCATTCTCATTATAAATAATGATATTATCGAGTGTTTTCAATTTTGAAATAGCATAATGTCTTAAATCTAATTCATATTTTTCAATATTATCCATACCAATTGAAGTCAAATAATCAACAGCCGCTCCAAGACCATAAATACCAGCAATATTTTGTGTTCCAGCTTCAAATTTTAAAGGTGGTTCAAGAAGTGCAACATTACCACATAAATCAAAACGAATATTATCCCCTCCACCCACCATTAAAGCATCCATTTTGCACAATAAATCGAACTTCCCATAAAGAACACCAGTCCCAGTTGGTCCACACATCTTGTGACCGCTAAAAATCAAGAAGTCACAATCTAAATCTTTAACATCAACTTTCATATGTGGAACAGATTGTGCGCCATCAACAACTAAAATAATCCCGTGTTTATGGCATATTTTTGCAATTTCTTTAATATCAATTACATACCCCAAAACATTTGTAACTTGAGCCAAAGACACAATTTTTGTATTTGGAGTAATTGTTTTTTCAACTGCTTCAGGAGTTAATCTTCCTTCTTTATCTAATGGGATGTAATTAATCTTACAACCAGTTAAATCCTTAATTTTAAACCATGGTAAAACATTACTTGCATGTTCTGCCTCAGTTAACAAAATTTCATCATCAGATTTTAAATATTTAAATCCATATCCAAACGCAATTAAATTTAAAGACATCGATGCACCAGAAGTGAATACAATTTCTTCTTTATTTGCATTTATAAATTTCGCTACTTTTTCACGTACTCCATCGACTGTTTCATCTACTGAATATGCAAGATCATAATCTCCTCTATGAGCATTTGCACATTCCTTTTCGTAATATTTGCTACAAGCATCAACTACACATTGAGGTTTAAAACTTGTTGCAGCATTATCAAGATATGCAAAACGATGATTTTGCATTTTTTCGTTATTTTTAAACATTGGAAAATCTTGTCTAATTTTTTCTACATCAAACATATTAGAAATTCTCCTTTATATATGATTCAATCGTTTCTTTTCCTTTTTCATCAAAATAATTTTCGATTGGGATAAGATAACCTAAAGTAATTAATCTACGAGCTTCTTCTTCGCTTAATCCTCTACTCTTCAAATAGAAAATATGGTCTTCATTTAAAGAGCCAATTGCACAAGCGTGATTTGCAACAATATCATCGCAATCAATCTTTAAAGTTGGGCTAGCCTTTGCTTTACTTTCTTTATCAAAAAGAATAACTTTTACCATTTGATTTGCATAGGATTTAATACTGTTTTTCTCAATATGACTAATACCTTTAGCATCTATTTCGCCATTTTTAAGAGCAACACCATACCCTTCAAAATTACTACTAGTTTTAACCCCTAAATGATTAAAACCTATATTGTATAGTTTCTTAATATTTTGACCAGCAATTGATGAAAACTTAAATTCTCCACTCGAATTATCTCCAAGTAAAATAACATTAGAATTTACTGATGTATTTACATTTGAAAGATCGGCCAAATATACATTGAAAACCCCATTATTTTTGACATCACCTAAAATATTAAATTCACTTTCTTCCTTGTCGCTTATTAGATATAAATTCACACTTGCACCATCATTCACATGGAAATTGATATGGTTTTTGGTGTCATGTTCAAGAATGACAACATCAAGTTTCACATTTGAAAGTGCAGAAAAAGTAATAGGTTCTTTAACACCCTTTAATGATACTTCTAACCTAGCAGAATCTTCAAAAACCATATCAAATCCCGCCTCAATTATTGAATTACTACTTATTTTCATTCTTCATCAATTCCTTAGTTGCGCAAGCTCCAATAGAAACTTTGCTCATTTCTTTATCTTCTTTTGCAATTTCAATTCCAAGTTCACTCTTGATCCATTCATAACCTTCTTGATCAATACGTTTGAAAATTTCTGGACCACCCTCAACTGCAATTCTTCCATTAATCATTACAGCTGTTTTGTTAGGCTTTATTAAATCAAAAAGCCTTGCATAATGAGAAATAACCATAAAAGTGGATCCTTTTTCTTTTTGCTTATTTATGACTTCACTGATGATATTAATTGCATCAACATCAAGGCCACTATCGATTTCATCTAACATAACAAATTCAGGATTTAATAAAATCATTTGGAGAATTTCATTTCTCTTTTTTTCTCCGCCACTGAATCCATCATTCAAACTACGATTAACCATATCCATTGGAAGTTTGACATCTTTTGATGCAGTTTCTAATGCTTTATAAAATTTATAAAGTGTGACATGTTCACTACTTCTTGCATTAATCATTGATTTATAAAAATCTGCACTGATTACGCCAGGAATTTCAAATGGATTTTGAAATCCTAAAAATATTCCTGCTTTACTTCTTTCATCAACGGTCATTTTTAAAACATCTTTGCCATCGAAAGTTATCGAACCTTGCGTTATTTCATAATGAGGATTACCCATTATGGCTGCTAAAAGTGTTGATTTACCATGCCCATTTGGACCAAGCAAAGCTAAAAATTCTCCTTTTTTAACTGTTAAATCTACCCCTTTTAAAATTTCCTTACCTTCCACACTAACATGTAAATCTTTTATTACTAATTCGTTCATAGAAATTTACCTCAAATCCTTGAGTATTTTATATCAAAATCATACTAATAACAAATAAAACGCAAATTTTATTTTTATACTTTAGTATAAGTTTTATTTTTTCCTTAGATTTTTTGTTGTTTTAAAACCAATATAAGTATAAAATGTGAATTGCTATTTTATAGTAGTATTATTTTAGAGACGGAGGATTACTCATGAAGAAAAGCAAAAAGATTCTAGTACTTGCAGCTGCTACTGTGAGTTTGCTTTCTTTAGCGGGTTGTAACGAAGTTACTGCTAAAGATAATGTTATCATTACCTTTAAAGACACTAATGGAAAACAAATTACATACACCGCTGATGAATTATTCAAAAAATATACAGAATCTGATCAAGATAGCACCGAAAAATATTACAACGCAATCTATAACGTAATGGTCAGACAATGGTTTACACTAGAAGAAAACAAAACTCTCAAAGATGAATGTGATAAACAAGCTCAAATCAATCTTGATAGTTTTAAATCAAAGGCATCAACAAATGCCACTGATAACAGCACATCTTATGATACAGAATGGGAAAACATTTTAGATTCTGAATTATCTGATATTGCTGAATCCAAGAGAAGCGAGGAAGAATTATTACTTAAATTACAATTAAGTGAATATAAAACCAAACTTGAGGATACCTATTACGATACATTTAAAACCTGGAAGAAAGATACAACTTCAGATGCAGATGAAGAAAATGAAAACAACTTATTCTGGGGTGAAAAAGGTTATCTTAAAGAAAGACTCCCATACCATGTCAAACACATTTTAATTAATGTTGATGCATCAAGCGGAGCTTATTATAATGGTCAAATTTCAAGCGACAATGTTCGTAATTTATTCTTAGCAGTTAGCGAACTTGCAGCTGGTACAAATTTTGGTCAAATCGCTGAAGACCTTTCTGATGACTCAGGATCAAAATCAAAATTTGGTGATTTAGGAATTATGGATACTTCAACAAGTTATGTTAACGAATTCAAACTTGGCGTCTATGCATACGATACATATTTCAATACTAACGAAGAAGTTAATAATTCTTTAGCAAATAATGACAATCCATTCAATATTCCTGAAGAAGATGCAGAATATGTGAAATCACTCGGTATTGCCTCAATTCCATTTGGCGCTCTTGTCAAAATGAATGAATTAAAAGATGTTACTACTGATGATAGCAATAAAGTTGTTAATGATGATGATGCAACATATTATCCACGTAATATTTTATTCAATAAGTATTTCAACAATCATAATCTTGCCTTCATCACTCCTGATGATTTAGCAGATGCTGATGCAAATTTAAAACTTGAAGATGAAGATGATATTTTAAATAAGCACTACACTGATTTAGATGAATATGGAAAATGGACAAACGGTTCAACAAATCCTTTATATGCATCTATGGATGGTTTCCAAGATGTCACTATTAAAAATTATGATAACGATGGAAACTATACTGGTACAGTTACAAGAAAGATCCTTTGCGATAACGAAGGAAATCCAATTCTTGTAGTAAGAGCTGGAACTTCAAGTTATCAAGGAATTCACTTCATTGTTGTAAATAGAAGTGCTCTTGAAGAAAATAAAGTCGTTACTAATAATGGTGAAACATATGAGGTTCCACTTAACGAATATTATGCAAACGAAAATCCATTAACCAATTCAAATGGTGTTAATCCAGATTTCCCTCAAACTGAAAGCGGAAAACAAAAATTAACATATATGAATAGTTATTCTATGACTTATGATGACTACAACACTAGAGCTGATGAAGTTAAATCAAAGGTTAAAGGATTCGATTCAAATTATGAAATGCGTATCTATACTTGGTTAGTCGATAAACTCAATATCAAATTCAACACTGTTTCAGGTGTTAATATTGGCGATAGAATTACTAAATACATCGAACAAAAGAGACAATCAAGTGAATATAGTTTATACGATACAAATACTCAAACCTGGGATAACTTCATTGAACAACTTGAAGTTCAACAATCTCAAAGAAAGACAAAATTAATCCCAGAAACTTGTGCATTACACTTTAAAGAAGGATTTAAAGATAATGCTAATGCTACTGTTAAGGAGGCTTGCTACCATGAAAAATAAAAAGATATTTACGTTATTCGCTTTAGCAGGTGCTCTTCTCCTTACTTCATGCGATGACACAATTTATGCTCGTCCAACTGAAGACACTAAGAATCAAACATTAATCAATAACACCACTGTTGCTCATAACACTGTTGAATGGTTATATGATACTTTACATGATTCTTCTTCATCATCAGAAGAAGTCCAAAATGCTGTCTTTAAAGTTTTAGAAGAAGGCGTATTTGGTGCATATTCTGTTGATACAAATGGTGAAGTCGTAATTGAAAATTATGATGGCGCAAGCGATTCAGCAAAACTTGAATTTATAAAATCCCACAAAGCATATTGGGATAAAGCAAAACAAGCTGATAGTAATAAATATGATTATGTTGAACCAACAAGCGTTACTGATACTATTGCCGCTCGTGTTGAACTTTTCAAAACAATGGTTAAAAAACAAGTTGTTATAACCTTATTTGATAAAGCCAACGTTGATTCAAATAAATATAGAAATTACTATTATGAAAGTAAGTTTGCTCGTTCATTAGCTGGTGAATTCTATACAATCAATGGCGTTACTAATATTTATGATTCAACTAGCGATTCTGAAGCTTCAACAGTCTTCACTAATAAAGTAATTATTGATAATAGCGTTACCAAAGAAGATATCACTACTATTATTGGAACAAACAATACTTTTGAAAAACCTGTTTTACACTTAGGTTTATATAGCGATTACATCAATAAAGAAATTATGCCAACAGTAATGCAAAATTTACTTATTGAACAATATGTTTATGATAACCAATATACAACCATTAGTAGAACTCAATCTCGTAAAGTTAAATTCATTTCAATTACTACTGAAACCAAGAACGTTAGTGATGCTCGTAGATTAATCAATACTTTCGTTGAACAATATGTTAATGGTTCAATAGAAGGCGAAGATATTAACTATGATATCTTAGCTAATGCTTGGAAAGGTATTTATACTGATTTATTCGATGAAGAAGGCAATCCAATAAATGAATCTGGTGAACTTCTTGTTGATAGCGGATTTACCCTTGGAACTCCAGAAAAAGATGGTACTCCAATCAAAAAATTTGCTGATGGAAAAGAACATCCATATTACAAAAATACAGTTTATGGTGATTTAATCGAAAGTTTTGCAAAAATTACTTTGAACCCATTAACTACAGATAGTTCAACTGAATCAACCTTCACTTCAAGTGGTAGTTATTCAATTGATACTGGTCTTGAAATTAAAACTGATGATATCAAAATTACAGATTACACTACTTCTGATTGGGGAACAAAAGATAGTGGTTTCTCATCATTACCAAGTGATGTAAAAAATAGATTATTTGATTATACAGTTATGACAGACTTCAATAACCCATCAAATATTGATACAACATCATATTTAAAGGAAATTAATGGTCACTATTTCTTGAAACGTAGCATTTCTCAAACAGATGATGCAACAGATTCAATTGTTATTAAGGATAGTTCAACCTTCTATCTTATTGAAGTATTAGAAGCTCCATCACAAGCTAAATTGACTATTGGTGGTGAAAATGCTTACGAAAACACTGCAGCAAATGGTTTAAAGCAAGAAGAAATTAGTAGAACAATTGGTTATACAATTGCTAGTGGATCAACATATAAAACAACTGCATTCACCCACTACTTAGAAGATTGCGAAATCATTTATCACGATCAATCGATCTACGATTACTTTAAATCTCAATATTCAGATTTATTCAAAAATGATTAATTTTAAAGGACTGCTTAATTGCAGTCCTTATTTTTTATATATAATATATAAGGATATAGGAGGAACTCTAAATGAAATTCGATCCAAATTGTATTTTTTGTAAAATTGCTGACCATAAAATAAATGCAACTGTAATTTATGAAGATAATGATGTAATGGCATTCTTAGATACTAATCCAGTTAGTTATGGCCATACACTTGTTATTTCTAAAGAACACTATGATTCATTCTTATCAACACCAAAAGATGTTATGAATAAAGTAATGAATGTTGCTCAAAGAATTGGGCAAGTTGCAATTACTTCACTTGGCGCAAAAGGCGTAAATATCTTAACCAATTGTTACGAAGCTGCTGGACAATCAGTTAAACACTTCCATGTTCACGTAATTCCAAGATATAATGCACCTGATGGCCTCAAATTAGAGATGGATAAATATGGTGATGTAAACTTACCATCTGTTGCCGATAAAATTAAAGATGGCCTCAAATAAAAATCATTTATGAAAATAATAAAATCACTCGTGAACTTAAAACATTCACGAGTGATTTTTTTGGCAAAAAACCATACGGTTCCTTGATGAATTTTATTTTTAATCAATTTTATGAGGTTTATAAAACGTTCTATTATCAAACGAAAATAACTTATCAGTCTTTTCGCCTTCTGGAACATTTTTATATGCTTTATCTAAAACCATCATCTTACTATCCATATCATCAATCATAGAAAGAAGTAAAGCTTCTCTTGTTTCTGGAAGAACTGGAGAACCAAATTCTTGTTTGCCATGATGAGATAAAATCATATGTTCAAGAAGAACAGGAACTTCACTTGTAATGTTATTTTCATTAGCAATTTCTCTAATAATACTCATTCCAATTGTAATATGTCCAAGAAGATTTCCTTCAACAGTATACTTAGGAGCTAATGGACCAGAAAATTCAATAACTTTGCCAACATCGTGCAATAAACACCCTGATATTAACAAATCATAATTTGCATCTGGGTATAACTTTTGTATTTGTTCAGCTAATTTACACATTGAAACTGTATGATAGAGTAACCCATGATAAAAATCATGATGACATGTAACGGCTGCTGGATAATCAATAAATTGTTTATAATGTTTTTTAAAAACCTCAGTTAAAATAAGCTTACAATCTTTATTTTTTACACTATTATAATATTTTTTGAAATCAGAAATTAAATCTTCGACAGGGATTGGGGAACTAATAATTAATGCACTTAAATCAACTTCATCTGGTCTAATTTCGTAAGCAGATAAAACTTTAACTTGAAGTTTATCTTTATAATCATAGGCTTGACCATCGATTCTTAAAATTGCACCAACTTGAAATTTCGTAATATCATCAGGACTTGCATCCCATTTTTTTGCTTCAATTGTTCCACTATTATCTTGTAAAACTATATTTAAATAAGTTGTTGCAGCTGCATTTTGAGAGACGCCTTTTACAACACTTTTAACAACATAAATTCCATTAGCACTTGATCCATCTCTTAAATCTTTAATCATTTTTTAATTCTCCTTCCTCATCTTTTTTAATTAATTCCAAAATTTTTTCATAACTATAGCCCTTAGCAACTAGTTTGCTAATTAATTTATTAGTTATAGAATCATCATCTTCTTTTTTTGATAATATTTTATTTTTCTCTTTAAAATATGATTTCAATAATGCTTTTTCTTCTTTACCTTCGTCTATTTCTAATGTACTTAAAAGTTCAGAAATTAATGAAACATCAAAACCTCTTCTTAATAGATTTTCATACATTTTCTTCTTTTGTTTTGCGAAATTATTAGAAACATATTTATTTTTAATGAGTTCAAAATAACGTTGTGCTTTTGCTTTTTCAACTTTATCATCATATTCTATTTCATCAATTATTGATTGGTCTATTTTTTGAGAATTAAAGAAATTTGTTATGTAATATTTTCCATAACAACCAACTGTAAAATATTCTAAATACTGTTCCACATATGATTTATCATCGATAAAATGGTTAGCTTTTAAAATATCTATAGCTTCTTCAATAATTTCTTTTGGATAGTCATCAAACTTTTTGTTTATCTTATTCTTTATTTCATTACTGCAATAATTTTTCTTACTAAATTTATTAATGCCATATCTCACAACTTCATTTTTTTGATTTTTAGCAATACATTCTAAAATAGTATCTTTTTCATACTCATTTCCCACACAAAATCTAAATTCTTCATATGTTTCTGGAAGAATTTTAAGTTTAAAATCATCGAAATTTAGCGTTACATATTCTTCTTTCGCGCTAATTTCTTTTAAGATATTAATATTACCAATTTCTCCTGATAGCTCTTTCATATACACCCATTATATTATCGTAAAAATTCTTTTCACTAAATTTATCAATTGATTTAAAGGCTTGTTCTTTAATTTCGTCTAATTTCTTATCATCCAGAGTTAGAATCGAATGAAGTTTTGCAGGAAATTCCTCATCTTCCATAAAGAAAAATCCGGTTGCACCATTCTCGATAATACCAACTAAGTTATTATCAAATCTGCAAAAAATTGGAACATAAGATGCCATTGCTTCCATAAAAGTTAAACCTTGAGTTTCGCTAATAGAAGCACTTAAAAATAAATCACTACATTTATAATAGTATTGCGTTTCATGTACATCAACTTTGCCAACAAATCTTACCCTATCATCAATATGTAAAATCTTTGTCATATCTTTAAGACTATCAAGTTGAGGACCATCTCCAACAAATAAAATTAATGAAAAATCTTCTGGATATTTCTCTAAATAATCTGCATATCCCTTTAAAATTACATCAAAACTTTTTTCTTTTGCAACCCTGCCTAAACAAAGCAAAACTTTGTTCTTGTCAGTAATATTCCATTTTTTCTTAATTTCCAAAACTTTTGGATCATCTTTTTTAACGTCTTTGAATCTTGAAAAATCAAATCCAGTAGGAACAACATTTATATATTGTTTAATTGCAATACTGCGTAAATAATTTAAAGTTTTATCGCTTGGGGCAATAATTTCAGTAGACCTTTCCATATCACTTCTTGTAAATTCTCTAATTGTCCATTTCGAAAGTCTATCAAAATAACCTTTTGTCGCATAATAGCTATAATCTTCAAGCATTGTATGATAAGTATAAACAATAGGAAGACCAAGTTTTGCAGCAACCGCAAAACCAAATTGTCCAATTGTGAAAGGCGTATTTATATGAATTACATCTAATTTAAGCCCTTCTAAAATTTTGAATGCTTCATTAGAAAATAATGGAGATATACGATACCCATATAATTTCTTAAGTTCAAAGCCTTTAATTCTTAAAACATTATCTTTGAATCCAGAATTTTCTTCACTACCAGTAGTTATAACGTAACAATTATGCCCTCTTTTAATTAATGATTTATAAAGAGAGTCAACACTTGTTGCAACACCATTAATTTCAGGAACATAAGTATCTGTAAATAATGCAATATTCATTTTACTTTTTATCCTCTTTACCTATATCTTCATCTTCAAATTCTTCATTTTTATTTTTCTTCTTTTTAATATAACTCATAATCTTTTCTTGCTTTTCAACTACGTTAGTTTGATAAACTTTATCACTACTAGCTTTACGTTCATCAAATGTTTCCATTTGAATAGTATAATATGTTTTCTTATCAGCTGAAATGAATTCATCTTTATGTTCGCCACGAGTTCTATAAGTTGCACTAACAATTCCAGTAATTAAGAAAGGGATGTGGAAAGACATAAATCTCCAAAGAAGCATAACAGCATTTGTTCCCCCGCTACTTTCAAATCCTTCTGCATTAAAATAATTATTAAACAAAATAAAGAACACATATTCACTAATTCCGCTAGATCCAGGAAGAGGTATTAATCCAGTTATCATTTGATGGAAGTTTGTATAAACAATAGACAAAAATAAACTATGCATTACTTCATTTGCGGATGTAAATTCTTTAAATCCATTCAGTGCTAAACCACATAAGAATGGGTAAGAATCAACTATGGCTAAAGCTAAAAACGTTAAAAACGATACTAAAAGTGTAAATGGAATATTAGATTGTAAACGTCTAAATTCAATACGGAAATTTTCGACTTGAGTATTAACATTTAATCTTGTTTCATCTGGTTTTTTAATAAGGTGTAATTTTGCACCAAAATTAATTACTTTACCAGTAATAAAACTTTGAAATCTAGTTGAAGTTGACATGAAAATCAAAAGCCCAATAACCAATAAATTTAATCCAAAACCAACGATAATAAATAAAACAATAGGAATTGGGATTTGTTGACCATTAATTACAATGTTAATTGTTTGTAAATCTAAGAAGTCTTTTGCGTGTGTCGAAACACTAATAATTCCCATAATTATCAAGCATGATTGATAAACAATATACACCATAACCATAACGCTGGCGGCATTACTTACTGATATTCCTTGTTTTTTAAATGTGTAAATTTGTGCAACTTGACCACCACTTGATCCAGGAGTGATTCCATCATAGAAAGTTCCAATAGCCTTATTAGCTAAAGCTCTATAAAAATGATAACGTTTACTATATAACTTAACAAACAACCATAAAATGAATGAATTAAGTACAAATGTAAAAATAATTGCACCACATAAAAGACCAAAATAACCAAAATTCATTTTTTGGAATAATGTGAAAACCTGTTCTGCCGTATTTCCTTGAGTTAAAGAAATAGCTAAAACAAGGCCAGTAACAATTAAAATAAAAAGCAAATAAAATATATATGTTATTTTTTTCTTTTTTCTTTCTTTGGCCTCTTCTTCAGGAGTTTTTTTCTTTTTTTCGCCTAAAGAATATATATCTTTCTCAGTAACCTTTTCTTCTTCAATTTTCATGCCCATATATTACCATAAATACTCTTTACATGGTATTTACTTTAATTACTCGTTTGATAAAATAATGTGTATGTCAAATTTTAGAAAAGCAATGAAAGTTTATTTAAGAGGTTGTAAAGGAATTTACTTCACATATTTTATTTTACTTTTATTTACAACCTTCGTTTCATTACTTTCTACTTATGGAAGCAAAGTCTTAATTGATATATTAACTTGCCAAAATCAACTTGGCTTAGGATACAATGCAAAAATTACAATGGATCAATTAATTGCTGCAAATGGTTCAAATAACATTCTTGAAAAGGTATTCATAGATCTCTTTGGAGGAATTGAGTTCCTTTCAACTAATATTTGGTTTTTTGCTGTTATTTTATTAACGTTCACACTTATTAATATGGGATTTTTGTTAACTAGACTTATCATGCGTAGTTATTATTCATCAAAATTCTCAAAAAATATGCAATCAGAACTCTTCTATCATATTGAAAGACTTCCATATGCAGTCATTAAATCAATGCCAAGTGGCGATATTTTACAAGCTGCAACAAGAGATGAAGAAGTTTTTAAAGGTTTTATCGCTCGTGATATGCACATGATTATGTATACAGTATATATTGTTACATTCTCATTTATTTTACTTGCTATTACTAATTTGAATCTTGCGTTAATCTCATTATCTTTAATGCCATTTATGTTTATCTATGCTTTCTTTTTAATTAAAGAAGTTAGAAGAAGATATAAAGTCACCGATGATAGCGAATCTGATATGTCAGGCAAAATAGAAGAAAACCTTTCTTCGGTAAGACTTGTAAAAGCTTTCAATAATGAAAAATTTGAAATCGATAGTTTTGAAAAATATATTCAAGACTATAAAGGAAAATATATGAAATGGAGAAAATTAAGTGCATTCTTCTTCTCAAGTTCTGATATTTTTGTTTTTAGTCAAATCGCATTAACGACACTTTATGGTTTCTATTTATATTATCTTGGTTCAAAAGGTGATCCAAACGGCATTAGCCTTGGAACCTTCTTTGTTTCGTTTACATTCACTAATATGATGGTTTGGCCAATTAGAGATCTTGCAACAATACTTTCAAATCTTGCTAGAGCAAACGCATCATTAGAAAGAATCACTATGATTTTAGATGAACCAATGGAAGACTTAACAAGTGGTTCAACCCCTACAATTAAAGGCGACGTCGAATTTAAAAACGTTTCATATATGTTTTGTGATTCAACTGAACCAGTATTACAAAATATTTCATTTAAAGTAAATGCTGGTCAAACCGTTGCAATTATGGGTAAGACTGGCTGCGGAAAAACCACATTAGCTTATCTTTTAACAAGACTTTATGATTCATCAAGTGGCGAAATTTTAATTGATGGAATTGATATTAAAACAATTCAAAAACATTATTTAAGACAAAATGTTTCGACTGTTCTTCAAGATCCATTCTTATTTTCAAAGACTATTGAAGATAATATTAAAATAGCAAAACCTGACGCAACTCAAAAAGATATTGAATATGCTACAAGCATTTCACATATACATGATAATATTCTCCAATTTAAGGAAGGATATAAAACTCCAGTAGGCGAAAGAGGAACAACTCTTTCTGGTGGGCAAAAGCAAAGAGTCGCAATAGCTCGTACTTTAATCACAGAAGCACCTGTTATTATCTTTGATGATTCTTTAAGTGCAGTCGATACTGAAACTGATTTTGAAATTAGAAAATCACTTCAAGAAGCAAAGAAGAAGTCCACTACTTTTATTATTACTCACAGAATTTCAACAGCAAAGGATGCAGATCTTATTATAGTTCTCGAAGATGGAAAGATTACAGAAATTGGCAAGCACGAGGATCTTGTCAATAAAAAAGGTCTTTATAAGAGAATTTATGAGATTCAAACAAAAATGGTGTAGGTTATGGGTGCAGAAGTATTTCAAGAAGAAGACAAAATAGAGAAGGTTAATATAGGAGTTTGGAAAAACGCTTTCAAGTATCTCCTTCCACATTGGCCATTAATAATCCTCCTTGTTTTTGGCATGGCTGGAACTGCATTTTTTGATAGTTCATTTAGTCCTGCTATAAAACTTGCTTTAACTAATTCCGCAAGTAATTTTGCTTATACAAATAATGTCTTTGATGTTGTTGTTAATCTTAATATTTTAGGTATTCAATTCGCTATATCATTCTTTGGACTTGTTTTCCTTTATATTGGACTTATCTTGTTTAGAAGTATTTGTATATTTATTACATTCTTTACAATGAATTATTTTGAAATGACTATTATGACTAATTTAAGAAGAGATGCTTTTAAGAAAATTCAAGAATTATCATATAGTTATTATGATAAAACTCCATCAGGATGGTTGATTGCACGTTTACAAAACGACGCTGCTAGTATTGGCGACGTTATGTCTTATAGTGTTCTTAGAGTTTTCTGGATCATCATGGATTTAATTTTCACTTTAATAACCATGTTTGTTACTGATTGGAAATTATCATTAATTATTCTTGCAACTACTCCAATAATTGGAGTGTTGACATTATTCTTAGAAAAACAAATTCTTAAATATCATAGAATTGCTCGTAATGCTTATAGTAACTTTGTTAAATGGTTAGCCGAATGTATTAATGGAAATAAAACTATTAAAACAATGGCAATTGAAGACAATATCTTTAAAGAATGTGATGATACAACTGAAGATGTATTTAAAAAGAGATATAAAGCAGGAAAAATTAGTGCTCCATATTACCCAGCTGTTAACTTAATAAGCACTATTACTACTGCTATTATCATTATTGTTTTCCCAATGCTTGGTGTTAAAGATTCGGTTACCTATAGCATTGGTACATTCATTATTTTCTTAGGGTTTGTTGGTAGTATTTATAATCCTATTGGAGAATTTAGTGAAATCATAAGTGAATTAATGTCGACCCAAGCGAGTGTTGAAAAGATATTTAGTTTAATTAATACTGAACCTCAACTTGTTGATACTCCAGAAGTTATAGAAAAATATGGAGATTTATTCCATAACAAAACTGAAAACTTTGAGAAATTAAATGGCGACATCCATTTCGATCATGTTTCATTCTCATATTTAAAAGATGTAGAAGTTATCCACGATATGGATTTAAAAATCGAAAAAGGAACAAGTTGCGCAATTGTTGGTGAAACTGGTTCTGGTAAATCCACAACTGTTAATCTTCTTTGCAGATTCTATGAACCAACTAAAGGTAAGGTTTTAATTGATGGTGTAGATTATAAAGAAAGATCAGTTGGTTGGATTAGAAGTAATATTGGCTACGTCCAACAAACACCATTCATCTTTAAAGGAACCGTTAAAGATAATATCAAGTATGGAAAACATGATGCCACAGATGAAGAAATTATCAATGTATGCAAGCAATTAGATATTCATGATTTCATTATGTCTTTGAAAGATGGCTACAATACATTCTTCAAAGATGGTGGAGATGAACTCTCACAAGGCCAAAAACAACTTATCTCATTTGCTAGAGCATTAATTAGAGATCCAGCAATCTTAATACTTGATGAAGCAACTTCTTCAATTGATACAGAAACTGAAGCAGTTATCCAAAAATCAGTTAATAAAATGCTTGAAGGAAGAACTTCCATTATTATTGCTCATAGATTATCAACTATTGTTGATTGTAATAGAATCCTAGTTATGAAAGATGGCGTTATTGTTGAAGATGGTAATCACGTTTCGCTCATGAATAAAAAAGGTTATTATTACGAACTCTATATGAACCAATTTAAAGAATTAGATGTTGATTCACAAATCGAAACATATAAAAAACAAATTGAGGGAAAGAAAATTATCCTCTAACAATCGAACAAAAATCACCTATGACTACAAAATTGTCATAGGTGATTTATTTAGCATTTTTTAACAATCATTTCTTTAGTTTTATTAATTATTGATTTGCAAATTTCTATTGATAAATGCATATCCTTTGCAAGAACCAACAAATCATCAACTGTAGGATTTCCATTTCCATTAACTGTCATTTCGTGTTCAAGTTTATTCTCTGTTTTAGTTAAGTCATAGGCGGGAGATAACTTGTAACTTTTCAAATCTTCATCATAAATAAATGAAAAGTTTTTTCCGTGATCATCTTTATTTCCATATAAAACATTAAAACACATCATCTTATAAGCCTCGTATAAGTCTTCTTTATTAGCACATATCTTTTTGATAACTTGAAATAGGTGATAATAATCCAGATTTGGTATTCTATGACTTGTTTCAAGAATTGCACATAAAGAAATCATGTGCAATCTTTTACCGTTTTTTCTATCAAATCTTTTTGTTCCAAAATATCCTGAACAAATATTTGACTCAAATAATTTATATTCTGGTAAATGTATATCACATTCTTTAGCAATATTATTTGCCTTATATTCCAACTCCCCTATATTTTTAGGATCATAGAGACATGGGAATTTAATAATCCATTCATCGTTGTTTATACATATATGAGCTTTAGGTCTTGCTCCACCACTTGAACCACCTAAATTATAAATTTTATCAAGATCATTGGTGACATTGTCATTATTTAATATTTCATTTGCTTCTTTTGATAATTGATCTAAGTCAATATCTTTTGCTTTAGCATTTGAAATAATTTGGGATGGTTCATAGCTTAGTCCACCTAAGCCATTTTTTGAAACAATCGCTAATTTTTGAAGGGGTGTTAATTCATCAGGATTAATTCCTTTTTTAATTAACATTTTTCTGACTAATAATTCTCCCCAACCATCTGGAAGACTATCATTAAAAACACCATATAAACCATCAAAATTCATTTTTGAATTTATAAAAACTTTATTATCTAATGGTAATGAAAAAGGAGAAATAGAAAAACCCGCGTTTATCCACTCTTCATCGTATTGGAAAGCAATTCTTCCATCTTCTAACTCTACAAGATATCCAACTAATTTATCATTATATTTAACATTCAATTTCTTTACTTTATCAATCATTATTTATAATCCTTTAAACTTGTAATTTGTTGATATTTAAATAATTCTTTAAAATCTTCTAAACAATTAATAGCATTAGCAATTTTTAATAATGATGTTAAAGAAATTTCACCACTATTTTCAAATCTTCTAATAGATCCATAACTGACACCACTTCTTTTAGCTAACTCTTTTTGAGTTAGTTTAAGTTCTTTTCTTCTCAATTTAACTCTATCTACAATACCTTTTAAAATGTTTTCTTCTGTTGTTACATTTACAAATGTACTAATATCAAAATTTTGAACCATAAAGATTTCCTTTAATTGCTAATATTTTAGCATTATTAAAGTAATTAATCAAATATTGCTAATATTTTAGCATTTTAAAAGCCACAATTTCTTGTGGCTTAATATTAGATTTGTATAATTGATTTTTATCTTTGACTCTTATCGTAAGGAATACCTTCGGCTTTTGGAGCACGAGATTTCTTAGATGTAAAGGCAAG
>CAVFXI010000008.1:0-15743 GCA_963626345.1 Gemmiger formicilis
ACTACTACTCGACCAAAAAGATTCAACGAAATCGATGGTTTTGACTATTTTTTTATACCAAAAGAAAATTTTGAAGAAAAAATAAAAAATGATGAATTTATTGAATACGTAAACTATAACAATAATTACTATGGTTCTGAGAAAAAAGAGATTGGTGATAATAAAGTTATTATTCTTGAACCAAATGGTTTGAAACATTTTTTAAATATGAATGATAAATCTATTGTTTCTTTTTATATAGAATGTAAAGAATCTATTAGAGAAAAAAGAATGGAAGAAAGACAAGACAAAAAAGAAGATATAGAAAAAAGAATTATTAATGATCGAGAAGTATTTAAAGATGAATTAAAAAATAAAGTTGATTTTGTTATCAACTCAGAAAATTCCTCAATAAAAGAATTAGCTAATAAAATTTATACATTATATAAAGAAAAAGTTTCTAATTAATAATAATGGCGATATTTCAATTTGAGAAATATCGCCATATTTTTTAATCTTCTTCTTCAACTTTTCTAATAACTTTAAGTTTTTCAATTGTATTATTTTCATCGACTGCAATAACAGTCATTGTTAAATTTTTAAAATTAATAACATCATTAACTTTTGCAAATCTATCATCTAATAATTCAATACAATATCCACCAATTGTGACATAATCTGTTTCAATTTCATCAGGATCAATATCAAACATTTCAAAAAAGTCTGATAGGTTCATGTTTCCGTCAATGATGAATGCATTATCGCCAATCTCGTGAACTGGTTCATCAACATCATCTGCTTCATCCCAAATTTCACCAACAATTTCTTCTAAAATATCTTCCATAGTGATAATACCTTCGACTCCACCATATTCATCTAAAACAATAGCAAAGTGAATCTTAGTTTTCTTAAAATCTTGAAGTATATCATTAATTTCGGTTGAACGTGGGAATCTTAAAGGTTCTCGCAAAATTGATCTTACTGATGAATCTTTTTGTTTAGATAATTTAAGTCTAATTAAATCTTTAACAGTAACAAAACCAATAATATTATCGATAGTTTCTTCATAAACTGGAATTCTACTATGAATAAACAAATCTTCTGTTTTTAAAATTTTATCAAGTGAATCCTCAATATCAATTGCAACAAGATCAACACGAGGAGTCATAATTTCATAAGCTTCAGTTGAAGCATAATCAATTGTTCCTCTTAAAATGTCTGCGTTATCTTTATCAACAACACCTTCTTTTTCAATAACATCGACCATTTCCTCTAGTTCTTCATCCGTGACATCTGGTTTTTCAATCTTGCTCTTTTTAATTGGAATCATAACAAGCTTTCCAAAACAATTGGTCAAGAATGAAATAGGTGTACATATTATGCATATAAATCGAGTTAAGTATGCATATTTTAAAGACATTTCGAATGCTTTATTTCTAGTTAATGATTTTGGAACAATTTCGCCAAAAATAATGATAATAATAAGCATTGAAAATGAACCAACAAGCGATCCAGTTGCACCATTCATTCCATTACTAGTAAATAATGAATAAGCAAGAAGAGTTGCAATAGTTTGTGCTGCAACATTCACTAAATCATTAACAAATAAAATTGTAGAAATTGTGTAATCATAATTTTTTACAAGTTTAAGAGCTATTTTGACTTTTTTTCCATCTTTAGGAACATCATGATTTTCAAGTCTAAGCACACTTACTGAACCATAAGCCATATCTGCACTACTACAAAAAGCGCTAATTATAAGTAAAACAACAATTAAAACGCTATAAATTATATTAAGTGTGGTGTTATTCATGTTTCAAATCCTCCACTTTATTTATAGAGGTAGTTGCTTTTTCATCAATTTCACCAACTAATTCTTCTAAAACATCTTCCATTGTAATCATACCAATTAGTTCATCTTTATCGTTATAAACTAAAGCAATATGAGTTTTTTCATCATTAAATTTAGCAAAAATATCATCAACTTTATCAGTTTCTCTAACTTTTAAAGGCACACTAATGACACTTCTAATATCAAGATGCTTATCTTCTATATATTCCTTAAAATATGTTTTAACTGTTAAAATACCAACAATATTATCTTTTTCACCATCATAAAGAGGGATTCTTGAATATCTATTATCAAGTAAGATTTTATTAAGTTTAGTTGCAGTTAATCCATTTATATTTATTGAAAAAATCTTATCTTTAGGGGTTAATACTTGTTTAACATTTATCTTATCAAAAGCAAACGCACGAGATAAAATTTTCTTTTCATCAGCTTCTAAAACATCATCTTCAGCTTCTTTTGCTTTATCTATAAATTCTTCTTTTGTCATTTGAATATCTGCTTTATTTTTTGTAATTTTCTTAAGCAATTTTAAGAACATTCTTACAACAAAAATTAAAGGGAATAAGATGATATAAAATACAAAGATTGGATACGAAATAATCTCTGCTAATCGATCAGGATAATTCTTACTAATAATTTTTGGGAGATAATCTCCAAGTAAATAAAGCGCAACTGTAACGACTACAGTTGATACAATCGATTCAACTCCGTTTCCCCAATTATAGATACCTGAAAGGTATAAGAAAAATATAGCACTAACGTTACTTAAAATAGCTTGAACTAAATTATTTCCAACTAAAACAGTGACTAAAGCATCATCATAGTTTTTAGCCATCTTATAAACGAGTTTAGCAGTTAATTTATTATCCTCAGCTAAGACTTTATAGTGATATATATTACAATTGGAGTAGCTGTTTTCAGCACAAGTGAAGATGAACGATGCAATTATGCAAAGTATTGCAATAATTAAGACTACATACCACGGCAAACTGTCCATATTCTCTACATTTCCTCCTATATGAAACAAGAATATAATATCAAAACCACAAAAAATTACTATAATAATTGATAAAAACCACCAAAAAAGCCCTTAATTAGGGCTAATTCCACTAATTTTAGTCATGTTTAATGACATGACAATGTCTACAACGAGGTTCATATGACTCAGTTGCACCTACTAAAATTGTAGGATCATTTTCGCTAGCTGGCTCACCATTAATTAATCTTTGAGTCATAGTTGCTTCTCTTCCGCAAACAGGACAGATAGCAGTAAGTTTTGTAACAAACTCAGCTTTACAAAGTAAAGTTCCCATTTGACCAAAAGGTTGACCTCTAAAATCTTGATCTAAACCTGCACAAATAACTCTTAATCCTCTATTTGCCAAAACATCAACAACATCAACAATGCTTTCATCAAAGAACTGAGCTTCATCGATGCAAACAACATCAAGATTTGGAGTTATATACTTTAAGATATCAGTTCCTTTAGTAACATTTATAGCTTTTTCACTATGTTTTTGATGACTCACAACTGAATCTTCGCTATAACGATTATCAATTTTTGGTTTAAAAACTAAAAATTTCTTTTTTGCATATTTTAAACGATTAATACGTCTTAAAAGTTCTTCACTTTTTCCAGCAAACATTGGACCAGTTACAACTTCAATCCAACCAACATTATCGTGTCTTTCTTCCATAATAATAAGCTCCCTTAAACTCCTTACAATTATATCAAATAAAAAATAAATTACACTCACATATAATTACTAATTTATTACTATATTATCACTTTATTTTTCATAAAATATTTGAATAAATTAATGTAAAAAAATATCTAATTTATATGATCTAATCTATATAAAATCATAAATGATTTTGCATTTATTTAGGTTTATTTAATTACAAAAACTTCTTCAGCTAGATATAAAAAATATTCTGCAATTTTTTCTGGCGAATCAATAAAATTTCTTTTAGACCAGTACTTTAAAACATCACTGAAAGTTGAAGAAATATGCATATGAACCAATTCATGAGGAACTTTATTATTATTTACTAATTTTTCATCACATATATTTGCAACCTTCTCACCCATCTTTGAATAGAAGACAGTCGCTGATTTTCCTGATAAATAAGTTTTTGATTTCCCTTCATCATCTCTTACGTGGATAAACATATGAGTAATTTCTTCCTTAAAATTCTTTTGAAAAGCGTGTCCATCTGTATGTTGAATTTCATTAAAAACATGATAGATCAATGAATTTAGAATTTCATCGAACACTTCATCTTTATTTTGAAAGTTTTCATAAAATGTGCTTCTTCCAACATTTGCTTTATTAATAATATTTTCAACCGTAATATTTTCATATTCTTTATTTTTCATTAATTCACTTAATGAATCTATTATTAAATTTCTTGTTCTTTGAATTCTTCTATCCATATATACTCCTTATCAAACAAAATTTAAATTTTGTTCGCTATTGAACACTTTCATATCTCTATTCTTAAATAGAAATAATAAATCTATATAATAGAAAGCGAACAATATATCCGTAATCGAACATATTGTATCATATTCGAGGATTCGTTATGAAAAAGTTAATTGCTTTCTATAAGAAAAACGAAAATAAAATAAAACTTGTTTGCATCATACTTTCAGCAATTTCCATTGTTATTTCATTCATCATGCAGCAAAATAATTTATCGGAGAACTTAAAAATCGACCCTGCTTGGATAGCAATTTTATTATGCGGATTAAAAATTATTATTGGAGCAATTGTTGGAATAATAAAAGATCACGATATAACAGCTGATTTGTTGGTTTCATTAGCAATAATTGGTTCTTTAATTTTGAAAGAATATTTTGCAGCTGGTGAAGTTGCATTAATAATGGAAATAGGTTCACTTTTAGAAGATTTAACAGCTTCAAAAGCACAAAAAGGAATCCAAAAATTAATAAAAATTTCACCAAAAAAAGCAACAATCATTAAAAATAATAATAAACATGAGATTTTAATTGAGGAAGTTAAAGAAAATGATATTTTAGAAGTTAAAGCAGGTGAAAATATTCCAGTAGATGCCGTAATTATTTCTGGAGAAACAAGTGTTGATCAAAGTAATATGACTGGCGAATCTATACCATTATATAAAGGTATTAATGATGAAGTAATTTCTGGAACTATTAATCTTGATGGAGTAATTTTAATTAAAGCTACTAAATCTGCAGAAAATAGTTCTTTGCAAAGAATGATTAAACTTGCATCATCTTCTGATGCTCAAAAAGCAAAAATAGTTAGAAAAGCAAATAAATGGGCAGCATATCTCGTAATTATTTCATTATTGACAGCTTTAATAACTGGATTAGTAATTGGATTAATAAATCAAGATTTTTGGCTTGGTTTTAAAAGAGCTGTTACAATTTTAGTTGTTTTTTGCCCTTGCGCATTTGTACTTGCAACTCCTACGGCTATTTCAGCAGGCATTGGCAACGCCTCAAAAAATGGGATTTTAGTTCAATCCGGCGAAGCACTTGAAAGAATATCAGCATCCAATATTGTAATTTTTGATAAGACCGGAACTTTATCTAAGGGAAAACCAGTAATTAATAAAATCGAAGTCATTGATTCAAAATATAGCAAAGAAGAAATTGTTAAAATTGCTGCATCAGGGGAGATATTTTCAAGTCACCCTCTTGCAAAAGCCATAGTTGAATATGAAAAAAATCCTTTATATAAAATAAAAGATCATAAAACAATATCTGGCAAAGGTATTAGTTTTAAAATTGATGATAATGAATATTTTGTTGGCAAGTTAAACGAAAAACAAGCATCATCAAACTCAACTATCGTTGCTGTTTATTTAAATAGCAAACTTATAGGAATTATCTATTTAGAAGATGAGTTAAAGGAAAACTCAAAAGAAATAATAGAAATTTTACATAAAATGAAAAAGAAAATTATTATGTTAACTGGAGATTCTGATGAAGTTGCTTCTAGATATGCAAAAGATTTAAATATTGATGAATATATGGCTAATTGTTCTCCATTTGATAAACTGGAATATATTAAAAAGTTAGAAAAAGAAGGAAATAAAGTTTCAATGTTTGGTGATGGCGTGAATGATTCTTTAGCTCTTAAAGCTGCTTATGCCGGCATTGCTATGGGTGGAATCGGAAGCGATATAGCAATTGAATCATCTGATGCCGTAATCATTAATGATAATCTTGATGCAATACCATATTTATTTGAAATTTCTAAAAAAACGCAAAATAGAATAACATTAAATTTAATAATTTCATTAGTATTAAATTTTATAGCGGTAACATTGTCTATACTTGGATTATTAAATGCAGTAACTGGCGCTTTATTTCATAATTGTGGATCTGTAGCAGTTGTAATATCAGCATTTTTACTTTTATTCAACAAAAATAAGCACGATTAATTCGTGCTTATTTCATTCATGATTCAATTTAATTAGTCAATTATCAAGACATTAGGTCTTACAACTGGATCTCTATTTAAGATTCTTCTAAATAATTTAGAAATGTAATCTTGAATCTTATTTTGAATTCTATTGTTATCAAAGTCTTGAGTAGATTCAGCCCATTCATTTACAGTTGTTACAAAATAATTTGTAACTTCTTTAACAATTGCATCCGCATCTTTATCTTTTAAATATAGGAAACCACGCATTTGAACATCTGGTCCACAAACAATTTTTCTTTCTTTTTTAGATACTGCGCAACCAAACACAACTACACCATCTCTTCCAAGTCTTGTACGATCAGAAATAATTTCATTAACAACATCGCCAACACCAATACCATCAATCATCAAATCGCCAGTAATTGGATTTCTTCCACTATCATTAAAATCAGGAACGGCAACGCCATTTTCATTAATATTTAATGATTGACCATTATCGAGCAAGAAAATATTATTGTGTGATAATCCAAGTCTCATATCAAATGCAATTCTAGCGTTTGCAAGTAAATCAATATAATATCCTTCAATTGGGAAATAGTATTTTGGTTTAAGTAAACTTAAAAGCATTCTTAAATCTTCTTCATAAGCATGCATCTTTGCTAAATCTTTCTTCTTAATATATTTAACATCGCATCCAGTCTTATAAAGTTCATCTATGGTTGCAGTTGAAAGCACTTCAAGTGAATCAGTTGGAGAAACAGCAAATATAAATGTATCGGCAGGATTTATTTTAATTTGTTTTAATTCATTTTCGCCATTACATAAAAGAGAAATCTTTTCATATAAATCTCTATCTTCGCCAGTAATTAATATAACTAAGTTGCTTTCTTTAGTTCTTAAAATATCATCAGTTGAAATTACATTAATTTTTGGGAAATAATCTTCACCATATTGTTTTAAATTATATATATCGCTTGTCTCTTTATCATAAAAACAAACAGATTTGCCATTTTCATTGCATGCTTTAAAGAGTTCGTCAATATGATATAAATTGTCACTTGTTAAGGCAACAAAACAACGACCATTAGTTTCTTCAAAACATCTATTAAAATATGGATATAATCTATGATTTGGTGAACAATATCCATTCTTGCTTGAATTTTTAGATTCACTTAAAAGAATCAAAGTAGGTTCTTCTGCGATTTTTCCTAAAGTATTTAAATCCAATTTGAAATACTTTTCATTATTATATTCAACAATGAAATCTCCACTATAAACAATGTTTCCAAGATCGGTTTTAATTGAAAAACCAAATGTTAAAGGCATAGATGCACAAGTTGAAAAGAACGTAAATGTATATCCTGCAATTTTAACTTCACTTGGAAGTTTAATTTCGTGGAAATCAAAGTCGCTTTCTTGATGATAGAAAGTTGCAAATTTATTTAAAAATACTTTACTTAATAAAGTTCCATAAATTGGAGCTGGACAATCCTTATATATATAAGGAAGCGCCCCAAAAGAATCCTTCTTTGATTTTGGAAGAATATATGCTTTAATTCTATCTTTATTCAATTTAAGATAGCCATAATTTGCAATAATAAAGTCAATTCCAGGAGTTAATTTTGTTGGGTATTTGAATCCTGCATTAAAGACAAATATATCATCATTAATTTCAATAATATAAAGGTCTTTCCCATCTTCATCGAGACCACCAAGGGCCATAATTTTAATTTTATCCATGTGTTATTACCATCACTTCCTTAATATTATAGTTAAATTAAAAATTGATTTAAAGTAAAAGTAATAATAATTAGCATATTACATTATATTATTTATTTTTTAAGTCACTTAAATAATTATTGTAAAAAAGATAAATATGAGTTATATTTTTACTTAAGGAGTAATCCGAAAACGGATTATACAAAAATATGGAAAAAACAAAAACAAACGATGTGGAAAGTAAGCAATCTTATATTTCCAAAACATCAGGTTTACAGGGAAAGGATTACATAGGTTACGCTCTTGGTGATTTCGCAGGTTGCCTTTGTTTTTCAACTGTTACCACAATTTTACAAAAGTACTACACCGATATTTTAGGTCTTACTCCACTATTCATTATGATTATGTTCATTATTGCTCGTGTTTGGGATGCAATTAATGATCCAATTATGGGTAGAATCGTAGATATCAAAAAACCTAGAAAAGAAGGTAGATACCGTGTTTGGATGAAGTGGGTTGCTATACCTCTTGCTTTATCAACAATTTTGATGTTCCTCCCATGGCCAGCTCTTGCTACTACAATGGGAAAAGTTGGAGTTTGTGTTTATGCAACTGTAACTTATATTGCATTTGGTATGCTTTATACTGTTCACCAAATTCCTTATGGATCACTTGCAAGTGTTGTTACAACTGATGCAAAAGAAAGAAATAAACTTTCTGTCTTCCGTTCAGCTGGTGCTGCTTTAGGTTCAATTCCTGTACTTGTTATTACAATGTTCTATTCAAAGAAAGTTGAACAACCAGATGGAACAGTTGTTTCTCAAGTTCAATATCTTCCAATTATAATTGGTGTTGCAGTTATGGCTGTTCTTGCTGCTATTCTTCTCTTCGTTGCTTATAAAAATAATAAAGAAAGAGTTATTGCAAATCCAAAAGAACCACAAAAAGGTGAAACTTGGAAAATTGTTAAAACTCTTTTAAAGAATCGTAACTTTGTTGCTGTTTGTCTTGTTGGTTTATTATTACTTGCTGGACAAATGTTCACTCAATCATTCTATACATATTTATTTAATGATTTATTTAAAACAAATTGGTTAAATATTGCTTCTCAAGCTTGTCAATATGGACCAATGGTAGTCATAATGTTATTTGCTGGAAAACTTGTTCATAAATTTGGTAAAAAAGAATTATGTGCTTTAGGTGGTATTATTGCTGCTGTTCCAAATTTCTGTTTAATCTTCTTAAAAGATGTAATCATTCAAGTCCCTGCTTTATTCTTAGTATTCTGCTTAATTGGTGGAATTGGTCTATCAATTATCACTCTTGAAATGTGGGCTTTAGCCACTGATGCAATCGATGATGTTGAAGTTAAAACTGGTTTAAGAAATGATGGATCATCTTACTCAGTCTTTATGTTCTTCCGTAAACTCGGACAAGTTGTTGCTGCTGTTGCAGTTAATGGTGCACTTTTAGGAATGAACTATAAGTCAGGTTATGGCGAAGTTCAAACTGATTCAACATTAAATGTCATGTATTATATGGCAACAATTATTCCTGCAGTATTATTCTTGCTCATGGGTTTAGTATTATTCTTCGTTTATGGTTTAAATAAGAAAAAGACTGATGAACTTCAAGTTGCAAAAGAAAAGATGCTTGAAGAACAAGTTAAGAATAACGAAATTACAATCGGCGGAGAAACTCCTTCAGCTGAATAATTTATAAAAAAATAAAGCCGTTAAGAAATTTAAATCTTAACGGTTTTTAATTGCTTTTTTAAACTTCCAAATACATCACTATTACTTAATCTTTTTGAATTAGTTTCTGCAAATTTATCAGCTTCATCCAATGCTAATTCTAAACTATTAGTCAATCTTGAATATTCTTCAATCGAAAGTATCACCATAGATTCATGTCCGTTTTTTGTTAAAACAACATGATTGTTATTTTGAACATCTCTTTCAATTTCTGTAAATTTGTTTTTTTAAATCCTTGATTGTTCTAATAATTACCATAAAACTCTACCCCCTTGTTTATAACATTTATATCACTTTTAAAATATTGCTATTGTTTTATACTATTCAAAATATTTTATGAAAGCTCCAATCGAGCTTTTTTTCTTGTTAGTTTCATCATAATCTGGATATAAAGTAAGCTTATTAGTATCAAAATTCTTGTCTAATTTTTTAATTTCTTCTTCTAATTTTTCCTTGCAAGATTCTTTAGAAAGAATATATCCAGATAAAATGATTTTTTGTAATGAAAGCAATGAATCTGCATTTAATAACCCAAATGCTACAGCATGCAAAATATAATCAACCTTTTCTTTATCATTATAAATTAAATCATTAGCTTCAACTTCTTCGACTTCCCTGCCTAAAACGGCACTATAAGAAATAACTTCTTCAAGTCTTTTATCTTTATAGAAAAGATGTCCAAGTTCCGAAAGAGTTGTAAGTTGTTTACCAAAAACATAGATTGAAGATCCAAGACCTGGTCCATATTTTACAAGAAGAAAGTTTTTGTCTTCAGGATGATTTAAGGCATAAATATTTCCTAAACAATCAACGTTATTAAATAAATATTTAGGTAAATCTAAATCGTGAATTTCTTTATATAATTCTGGGAACCTATTTGATATTGCCTCTTTAGAAATAGGGCCTCTATTTGTAACGCCTAAAGCAATAATTTTATCGAATTTATTCGAATAAAAATCATGGAAGGATGTATCTTTATCACTCTTGAAATCAATTAAATTTCCAGCCAAATCCATAAGAACAAAATATGCGTGATGAACACGAATATCAACACCTAAAAAATATCCAAATTCTGGATTTAATTTAAGTTTTAGTTCTTTTCTTCCAACTCTTTGCTGATTAATTTTACTTTCAATAACAATCCCACTTTCTAAAAGAGGCTTCATTGTTAAAGTTAATGCAGCATTTGTTAAAGATAATTTCTTTGCAAGTAAAGATCTAGACGATTCTTTTTCAACAAAGAGTATCTTTATAATTGATTTTTGTGTTTCCGTGAAGTTTATCATAATAATAGTATAACACCTGAAATGAATAATAACACGCAGGTGATTTTCATAAATACGTTCTTGGATAATTTAGGAGCAATAATTGAACCTATCAAAATTGATAGAACAGTTGCAGCCGCTCCAATCAAGAATAAAATCCAAACGTGTGTTAAGAATAACCCTTCAGCTAATTGCGTTGCAAATAAAATTGAATTTAAAATAATCCATAAAAGCGAAAGTGTTGACCTAAACTTATTTTTTTCTCTAATTTCATGAAGTCCATATATAACAACAAAAGGACCACCAGATACATAAAGTTTATGAACAATACCACCAATTACTAAAAAGATTATCATCAACCATTTTGGTAAATTGACTTTTTCAAAATTAATAAAGAAAAACAAAATGCTTATAACAATAATTATTCCACCATAAATATAAAGAAGAATTTTATTGTCTCCTAAAAACATTTCGACTAAAAATCCAAGTCCAAAACCAATGCCAACAGAAATGATAATCGTAATAAAATGCTTCCAATCAATATCTTTAAAATGGAAAATAACAATATATAAAGACACTAAAAGAGCAACAAGATTTAAAACAGGTTTTGCAGTATCGGCACCTTCAAGTTTAATTGAAAAAGGCATCGCTAAAACTGTACCTGCAAAACCTGTTATGGTTTGTATGATGTTGCTTATAAAAATAACGAGTATAAACAAAAAATCATAAAGCATAATTAATATTCAACTTTAATATTTTCACCAACTATTCCAACGTAAGCGCCATTATTCGCTTCTTTTGTATCTTTATGAGCAAATAACCACTTATTAACTTTCCAAAGCTTTTGATCAAACTTTGGCTTTTCTTCAAAATCCATATTTGTCTTATCACTTAAAATAACAAGACAATGGAATCCATCATCACTTAATTTACATGGCGAATAATGAAACACATATGGATTAACAACGATTGCTTCGCCTTTTTTTACTAAAAAGGCTTTAATAATTGTTGAATCTAAAAATCCATCAACAATGTCATCTTGAGTTGCTAAAAGAAGAACTAAATCTTCAGCAGCAACATTTACTTCAGGACAAGTATGATATTCTAAACAATTCAAAAGTGAGTTATAACCATTGCAATATCCAACTTCAATATCACTACCACCATATATGGTTTCTTTAAGTTCATCAATGCATTTTAATTGATGCATTGGGGTTTCATCACGCACATAGAGATTTTTACCAACTTCAGGCATCTTTGCCTTTTCTTTTAAATAAGAAACTACATCACTAGTATCAATATTTTCTAAAACGTAGCCATATTTTTTAAATGATGGACTAGAGACACTTTCTATTTTCATCAATTACCTCCCAACCCATAATATGAGCTAAATATTGAACGGCTTTTTTATATTGAACATATCCCATAATAACGTGATGGGCTACTCCACTATATGCAACTGTATCAACAACTTCATTGATTGGTCTATCAAAAACCACTTTTGCATAAGTTCCTGATAAATCTTTTGTCATATTAAAAGCTTCGCCTTCTTCATAATAAATTCTTGTTTTGTTTCTCGCTGTATCAATACGAAGAATTGACATTTTTCCTGCCTTTAAAACGAAATCTGCAGTAACGCCTTTCCCTCCGGCAAAGTAGGTCTCAAGCGATCTATTGCATGCGTGATCCCATAAATTGCATGGGGCTACACCATCATGCCACAAAAGAGCATAATTTTCTTCATAGTTGACTTGTGAAAGATCAGCCATGAAAGGAGTGGCTTCACCAGCTGCTTTTACAGCAACCATACTTAATGCAGCTTCAATATCACCTTCACAAGCAAGTAAAATTCCTCTTGATTGTAAAACTGACATCATAGCGCATGGAGAAACTCCATAATTTTTGGCAAATTCTGGCCAACAACGGATTGCAACAACATCTAATCCTTTTTCTTTCATGAACTTTTCGGCAACAACAATTAATCTAGAAACTTGTCTAACTTGAGTGTCATTAAGTTTCTTACAATCAAATAATTCTCTTAAATTCTTTTCTTCTTTATCAATTTCTTCTTCACTAGCTTCGCCACCAAAGAAATCACTTAATTCAAAATGAGAAATTAAAATTCCAAGTTCTTTATAAAGATGAAGTTCATCAACTCCAACATTATAGAAACCTTGAGCATGGAAACCAATTAAACCAACATTTGAATTTTCAAGAGCAGTTTTCATTTTAATTGCTGTAAGCCAATCATGGTCAATATCATCGCCAACATAAACAACAAAATTATCAACGCCACCCTTATAAAGATTCGATGCATTGAGGTTTACACCACATACGGCATTAAGTCTAATTTTTCCTCCATCATAAGGAAGTTCATTATAACCTTGAAGTAAAACTGGTTTTTTAACAGCATTTTCTAAAATTAAAGCTAAACCTCCAAGATGGAAAGTTGCCGAGACAATAACTAAAGCATCAACGTGTTTTTCAACAAAAAAGTCACCTGCTTCTTTTGCTTCACTATGTTCAATAACCATTGTTGGATAATAGACCCAATCAATAGATTCATCTTCCATAATTTTTGCACATCGTTCTTGATATAATTTAAAAGCTGTCTCATAATCGAATGTTTTTCGTACAAGACAAACAATTCCAATAATAGGTTTTCTCATCTTATTTATCCTCGTTTACAATTTTATATGATGCTGAAAAATCCTCTTTTGCTAATCCTTTTTCCATAGCTTTTTCGTAAATTTCAACAACATGATTTAAACAATAACAATCAGCATTTACTTCGCTTGCCATCTCTTTTGCAAAGTGAATATCTTTATTCATATTTGCAACCGAAAAAGCAGTTGGATAAGTGTTAGTGATAATGTTATTCGACTTAGTATCCAAATAGAAGCAAGAAGCTCCGCCATAATTAAAAGCTTCAACAACTTCTTTTTGATCTAATCCTAATTTTTTGGCTAATCCTAAAATTTCATTTACACCATTTTGAATTTCACCAACTAAAGCATTATGTAAAATTTTCATTTGAAGACCACTTCCATGATCTCCCATATAAATGATATTTTTGCCCATACATTCAAGAATTGGTCTTATTTTTTCATAAACTTCTTTTTCACCACCTACATAAATTCCAAGTTCACCTTTAACTGCTGCAGGTTGAGATTTAACAACTGGGCAATCAAGTAAACTTACTCCAGTTCCTTCAAGTTCTTTAGCAACCTTAATATTAGTTGCTGGAGAAATTGTTGACATATCAATCCAAATTTGACCTTTTCTAAAATAAGGTTTAATTTCGCCGAATAGTTCTAACATATTGTCATTATTTGGAACCATAGAAATGATTACATCAGCAAAATCTACACATTCTTTATAAGATGATGCAAACTTAAAAGGAGTTTCTTTTTTAAAAATATCAAAACCAATTAAGTCATATTTTTTTGATATATTTGTAGCCATTGGCATACCCATAATGCCAAGGCCAATAAATGCTACTTTCATATTAGTTTCCTTCGGTATGATCCCATGCATCTTGGAAAACACCAAGTCCATAGGTTGTAAATGGATGGTTGAATGATTCTTCATAAACTGCAAGACCAGCAGTTACAATATCAGCACCCATTTCAGCAGCTTCAGCAATTTGTTTTCCATTTCTAACAGCAGCAACAATAATTTCTGTCTTATATCCTTTTTCTTTATATATATTTACAAGTTCAGACATATAAGGATATGTATCTTCACCACTATTTTCTTTCCAACCAACAAATGGTGAAACATATTTTGCACCAATTCTGCCAGCTTGAATTGCTTGAGATGGTGAAAATACTAATGTTACATTAGTTCTAATTCCTTCTTTTTCTAAGAAATAAGCAGCTTTAACGCCTTCAGTTGTGCAAGGAATTTTAATAACAAAATTCTTGCAAACACTTGAGATTCTTTTAGCTTCACTAACCATTTCTTCAGCCTTATCCAAGTGTGGATTTATTTCGACTGATACAGGGAATTTATCCATTCCAATTAAATCATTATCTTCTAACCATTTTTTAATATCATTAATTGCAGTTAAGAATGGTTTGCCAGAATTCATAATGTGTTTTGGGTTTGTAGTAACTCCATCAATCTTATAATTTTTATAAGCCTTATCAATTTCATCTATTTTTGCAGAATCAAGAAAGTATTTCATAATTTATTTTCCTCCATTTTCTTTTGATAAACTTTCAAATAACTTTTTAAATTTGCTATCTTTTTTATAGAAAGCAATTGGTAATCCAAGTGGAGATTCAATTTCTCCATGTCCACTTTCTACTTCCTTATTAGTGAAGAATTGAATCCATTCACCTTTTGGAAGATAGTATTTATGTTTTGTTTCACCTGCTCTTAATACTGGCGAAACGATAACATCTTCACCAAACATATATTCTTTATAATTTGTGTAACATTCTTCTTCATCATAATGGAAGAATAATGGTCTAATCATTGGAATATTGTTTTTATAATATTCATCATAAAGATGTTCTCTATATTTTTTAAGTCCGACAAAATAATTTGTATTTTGTACGAATTCATCATATGTTTTTTCGTTATCATATTGAACATTATTCTTTGGTTGATTGCCTTCATGAGTTCTATAGACAGGGGTAAAGACATTCAATTCAGACCAACGATTAAATAATTCAGCATCTCTTTTCATTGGATAAAGAGCAGTAATTGTTGTATATCCACCAATATCTGAATGAATAACGCCACA
>CAVFXI010000008.1:15822-21440 GCA_963626345.1 Gemmiger formicilis
CCATTCCACATAGAATTTGTAAATTGGAAAGTATGACCATAGGCTGCTCTTGAAAAATAGAAAATCTCATCTTCTTTACCTAATTCTTTAACTGCATCATAATTACATTTAGCCCACATTGATGGCCATCTATTATGAAGTTTTTCACTTGCTCCGCCATAACAAACTGAATCTGTTGGTAAATATTCACCAAAGTCAGCCATCCATCCAGATAAACCATATTCAATCATGTTTTTCTTGATGATTTCTTTATACCATTCATAAGCTTTAGGATTTGTTAAATCAACAATTGCAGCATTGAATGTTGTAGATTTAATGTGATATACACTCCCATCTTTATGACGGATTAAGAAACCTTTTTCTTTTGCTTCTTTATATTGAGGAGCATCTTCTTTAATAAATGTATTGATATATCCTAAAAATCTTACTCCTTCGGAATTAAGTTTTTTGATTATATCCTTTAAATTAGGATAAAGTTTTTCGTTAGCTTCCCAATTCCAATAAACTTGATATCCAAAACTTGTAACAACATTTCCGCACCAATCTTGACACCAAATACCAGCAACCTTTAAGCCTCTCTTTTTAGCCTCTTCATATTTTTTAAGTAAAACTTCACTACCACCTTGAATAGCTAAGATTACACCATCATTAACCCATGCAGGAACTTTTGGTTGAGTACCAACAAGTTTTGATAAACTTTCAGCAACTTCTAAAACAGAATTCTCGCAAAGTAATGATATTGATTGAGGTATTTCTCTAAATTTAATTAATAATTCATCTTTTTTAAATGAAAGGAAACCATAAGTATCTTCATGACAATAGAAAGCATAACCTTTTGATGAAATAAAAGATGGAGTTGAACAATAAGTTTGATGTTCTTTATAAGGAGTCTTAAAATCTGGATTTGGTCCTTTAAATTTTTCTCTTAATTGCTTTTTAGCAATCTTTAAAACTTGTTGATGTTCACTAACCCATATTGGTACATCTTTCCCTTTTAAATCAAGAGCGGCATATTGTTCACCACAACCATAAATATGCTCATCTTCGAATGTTTTAAATCTTAAAGTAAATCTATTAAAACCATTATCGACATGAAAATGTAATTTAATAAATGGCTCAGTATCAACTATTATTTCTGCTTGAACTTGACCATCTGTGAAAATATATCTGTTTTCATCTTTAAATGAAAAAGTTAACTTTCTTCTTCCTTTAATATTATCTTTTGTTTTAAAAGATCCACGAGACATCTTATATCTTGCATTTCCTTTTGAAATTACAAGATAGGCTTCACCATTTGTTAATTGGTCTAAGAAATACTTCTTCAACTCTTCTTTATTCATGATTTATCCTTTCTATAATGAATATTTCATTAATTAATTAAGTGACTTAAAAAATTATAAAATTATTCATTATAAAAGACAATATCTAATCATAAAATATTTGTTTATTTCGAATAAAAATCATATATGACTCTTACTATTACACATAAATTGATAGTCGAAATCCATCAAATTAAATTTCCTATAATACATTATAAAATAACTTCGTACTTTTCTTAAAACATCCATCAATGATTAATTAAGAAAATTCAATTTCTTTGGTTATTGTATCTAAAAACAATGTTTTAGTGTATTATGATACACATTTTTGAATGATTTTACGTACAAAATCACTTAGTAGTTCTATAAATAGCTAAGTGATTTTGATGACAAAAATAAAAAGCGCCGAAGCGCTTTTAATTATTTGTCTTTATTGAAAAGTCCACTGAAGAAACCTTTTTTCTTTTCTTCTTTTTCTTCAACCTTTTCTTCCTTGTTAACTTTGAAACTATCTTTAGTTAATGGGATATTTTCAAAAGATTGTGAAGTTTCTTCTGGTTTTTTGTATTCCTTTTTATAATCTTTTTTAGGACCTTTATTGTAAGAAGGTTTTGAATTTCTTTGTGGTCTTTCGTTATTTCCACCATTATTATCATCGCCTTCACCTTTTTCCATGAATTCTTTATGTGATAATTTAACTTTACCATGATCATCAAAAGCAATAACTTTAACTTTTAATGTATCGCCAACTTTAACGACATCATGAGCATTTTGAACATATGAATTTGATAATCTTGAAACGTGACAAAGTCCATCAGTATCACCAAAAAGATTAACAAATGCGCCATAATCTTCAACTCTTACAACTTTACCTTCGAAAATATCACCAATTTCAGCTTCACGAGTGATGTCTTCAATCATTCCTTTAGCTTTATTGATCATATCTCTCTTCATGTGGTAAATTGCAACATTTCCATCATCATCAATATCAATCTTGACATTATCGCATTTTTCAATGATGTCATTAATGACTTTACCACCACTACCAATGACATCTTTAATCTTATCAACATCAATCTTTAAGGTATCATATTTTGGAGCATATTCACCAAGTTCTTTACGTGGTTCACTAATTGCAGACATCATAACTTCTCTAATTTCAGCTCTTGCTTTATTTGCTTGTGCTAAAGCTTCTTTTAAGATTTCACGAGTGACACCTTTGATCTTGATATCCATTTGTAAAGCAGTAATACCTTTTTTAGTTCCACTAACTTTGAAATCCATATCACCGAAGTGATCTTCTAAACCTTGGATATCAGTTAAGATAGTATATGGATGATTTCCATCAAGTGGTCCACTAGTAATTAATCCCATAGCAATTCCGCTTACGACATCCTTAATTGGTACACCAGCTGCCATTAAAGCCATACATGACGCACAAATTGAAGCTTGTGAAGATGAACCATTACTTTCTAAAACTTCAGCAACACAACGGATGGTATATGGGAATTCTTCTTTACTTGGAAGAATGTAACTTAAACTTCTTTCGCCTAAAGCACCATGACCAATTTCTCTTCTACCTGGAGTACCAGTTCTACCAATTTCACCAACTGAGAAAGGTGGGAAATTATAGTGATGCATCCAACGTTTTTCACTAACTGGAGAAATATCTTCAATTAATTGTTCATCATCTTTGCTACCTAAAGTAACAACAGATAAAACTTGAGTTTGTCCACGAGTGAATAATGCACTACCATGAACTCTTGGAAGAACATCAACTCTTGCACTTAATGGACGAATTTCATCAACTTTTCTTCCATCTGGTCTAATCTTTTCTTCAGTAATTAATCTACGAACTTCTTTAGCAACCATATTTTCTAAGATATCTTCAACCATAAGCATAGTTGTAAAGTGTTCTTTATCAGTTGCATATTCTCTTGCATCGTAATCATTAATAATTTCAGCTTTTAAAGCATCGATAGCATCTTGTCTTTCAAGTTTATCGAAGATAGAAATTGCTTTAACCATCTTTTCGCCAATTCTATCATAAATATCTTTTTCGATTGTTGCATCTGGAGCATATAAAGCAATTTCTCTTTTTGGTTTTCCAACTTCAGCAATAATCTTTTCTTGGAATTCACAAAGGATTTTAATTGCATCATGTCCAAACATTAATGCATCAAGCATTTCTTCTTCGCTTAATTCTTGAGCACCAGCTTCAACCATGTTAATTGCTTCTTTAGTACCAGCAACAGCTAAGTTTAAATCTGATTTTTCTCTTTCTTCAACAGTTGGGTTAATAACTAATTTTCCATCAACTCTACCAACATAGACTCCAGCAATTGGGCCATCAAAAGGAATATCACTAATTCCTAATGCTAATGAAGAACCAAACATAGCAGTCATTTCAGGGGTGCAATCTAAATCGCAAGCTAAAACTGTGTTAATAATTTGAACTTCATTTCTAAATCCATCTGGGAACATAGGTCTAATTGGACGATCAATAAGTCTTGCAGTTAAAGTACCATGTTCGCCAGGTCTTCCTTCTCTTCTTAAAAAACTTCCAGGGATTTTTCCTAAAGCATACATCTTTTCTTGATAATCAATTGTTAAAGGGAAGAAATCTCCTTCTTTTGGGTTGTCACTACAACATGCAGTTGATAAAACAGTTGTATCATTTAACTTAGTTAATACAGCTCCATCAGCTTGTTTACATAATTCACCAATCTCTACACAAATCTTTTTTCCGTAAAAGTCTAATTCAAAAATCTTTTTTTCCATTCTTTTAATCCTTACTTTAATATTTCAACGCTTAAAATAATACTACTTATGTAGTTAGATTTCCACTTTTTAAATATATTTAAAAAGAAGACTATTAAAATAAGTCGCTATGTGAACCAGTTCTAATTAATTTTAATAATGATTCATTTTTGTAAATTTTATAAATTAATAACCAATCTGGTTCAATATGACATTCTTTAACATCTTTATAGTTTCGGCTATTTACTAAATTGTGCACTTTATAAATCTTAGGTAAAGCAATTTCATTTGATAATAACGAGATAATTTCTCGCAATTTCTCTTTTTTATATCCTCGTTTTATGACTAATTTATAATCTTTCTTAAATTGATTTGTATATTCAATATTAAGCATCAAGACTCTCTATTAAATCTTCGACATTATCAAAACTTTTTTCACTATCTTTATTATTTTCGGCCTCTTCGATTGCCTTGTAAGTTGTTTCGTTTGGTTCTTTAATTTTCACGTCAAAAGGTAATCCATGACATTGAAGTGCTTGAATATAAAACATGGTCGTTGCAGTTGTTAAATCAAGTCCTAAAGATTTAAATAAATTTGTAACATCTTTTTTTAGTTTTGGTTCAATTCTAATTGTCATATTTTGTTTACTCATAAATTTACCTCTAGTTGATACTTACTATTTTATTCGCATTGCACATGCATTGCAAATAGTTAATTTACGATTCCTCCTTTCTTTAGATTTTGTAAAGATTTTTACAAAAGTTTTAAGAACTTTGAGCATAAACCAGAAAGCACTAAATCATATTTCAAAAATTGCAAAAATTTTCCTTACACTATTAATTTGGGGAATTCAAAAAATTTTCATAAAAATAATTCGAAACCTTAAGATTTTATGATTTATTTAATGCGAACTTAATATTTTTTTATTCTTATAACAAATACATGTTTTTATCCTTAAAAATAATTCATAAAATTTTATCCTTATGATAATATTTAAAGGGCACATTATTTATGGCAATTATAATACTTATTGGCGGAGGATCCGCTAGCGGCAAAACATTTGTTATTAGTGAGGTAACAAAAAATGTCGGAGAAGACCACATTACTCACATTTCTATCGATGATTACTACAATAAACTTGATGGTTTAACCTTCGAAGAAAGAAAAAAAGTTAATTACGATCATCCAAAAGCTTTTGATTGGAAACTTTTTAGAGTTCAACTCGAAGATTTAAAAAATGGTAAGACAATTGAAAAACCTATTTACGATTATGTTATTCATAATCGTAGTGACAAAACTGAAACTGTTACTCCTAAAGAAGTAATTTTAGTTGAAGGAATCACTGCCTTAGTTGATAAAAAAGTAAGAGATTTAGCTGACCTTAAAGTATTTATCAATGCTTCAAGAGAAAGAAGACTTGTCCGAAGAATTCAACGTGATCAAAAAGAAAGAGGAAGATCATTTGATAGCATTGTTAATCAATATTTTGATTCGGTTCAACCAATGTATGAAGAAATTATTGGACCATCAGAAATATA
>CAVFXI010000009.1:0-16491 GCA_963626345.1 Gemmiger formicilis
TTGAATTTGCAACAACATTATATTTTTTAAATAATTCTAAATCTTCTTTAAATACGTATGCTGAATGTGAGCAAACAATTCTCATATCCTTATAGCCTTTTTCACGTAATATACCAGCTGCTTCTAAAAGTTGATGAACTGTAACTGAACCAATTGCGTGAACATTAAGATCCATGCCTTTCTTTGCAACCATTTCACCATAACGAACTACTTCATCTACAGTAAATGTTGGTTGAACTATTGGTGCGCCTGGATAAGCTTTTGGAAGAGCGGCTGAGAAATTTTCTAAAGTGCCATCATTAAGTAACTTTAAGAAAGTACATCTAAACATATCTCCCATATATCTTTCATGTAAACTAATAGCTTCTTTTGATGCATATTCAATATTGGATTTATTTCCAATAACACCACAACAATCAATTCTAACTGGGCAATCAACGTGTTCGATTTCTCTCATTAAATCATCATTCATAATGAATTCAAAGAAATCATAGTTTCCACAATCAACAAGTGAGGTTAAACCTAAAGAAGCGCATGTTTGGCCAAGTTTAACAGCTTGTTCGCCAATTAATTCTAATGGCGTATAATCTGCTGCTGCTAAAATTTGATTTAAGCAAATTGTTTCTTTAACATAACCAGTAGGAACACCATTTTCATCACGCATATAATAGTGACCAGTTACTCTATTTGGATCTTTTGTATCTTTATTAATATTAGCTGATTCTAAAGCTTTCGAATTAACCCATCCACAATGTCCGCTTGCAGAAAAAAGACAAATTGGTTTGTCAGTTAAAACAGCATCTAAATCTTTTTTATTAGGACCAATTTCACCAAACATACTATCAGCCCATCCCATACCTAAATAAGCTGGTAAATTTGGATATTCATCCATATATTGTTTAATGGTTTTTTGAATAGTTGGAACATCCATTGATGGATCTAAACGAATAACACTTAAAGCTAATGTTGCCATTAATGCGTGTAAGTGACCATCAATAAGACCTGGGGTCATAAGTTTTCCTTCTAAATCTTCAACTTCTGTATCATCATTTATGTATTTTTTAGCCCCTAAATTATCGCCAACATAAACGATTTTATTTCCTTCAACAACAACGGCTTCTGCCCATGGTTGTTCTTTATTTACCGTGTAAATTCTTCCATTAAGGAATGCTCTTGTTTTTGCCATTTTTTCTCCTTTTTATAAATTGAATGGTTTGTATGCAAATAATTATATAACTTTGTTTAAAATAATGCCTTATTTAAGATTTAAGAATGCAATAATTTTAGATTTATATTTTAAGAATTTAATATAGTTTTGTTAATTGGATAGAAATTCAATATTACCCTTTCAATCATTCTTTTTTAACGTACATAAACTACTAGAAAATTACTAGTTTTTAAAATCACCACTGATTTTGATAAGATATAATCGCATTTATTTTTTGTATATTAAAACTGATTAGGGAAATTAAAAAATCAGCATTACCAATAATTTCTTCAGTTGTAGAACACTTATTTATAAATTTTGCTTCGATGACCAACACTTAAAACAAGCACAATTAATTTATCGTCTTCAATTAAGCAAAGAAGTCTATAATCACCGATTCTATATCTCCATTGACCAGATTTATTTCCAACCAATGATTTACCTATAGATCTTGGGTTTTCATTATTTACTAGATGTTTATTAATCCAAGCATAGATAAATTTTTGTGTATATCTATCTAATTTTCCAAATTCTTTAAAAGCTCTTTCAGAAAACTCAATCTTATAAATCATACTTATTTCTCAATTCTTCTAAAGAATATGTCTTTGAATTTTTATTAAATTCTTCAGTTGCTTCTATAACTTCCGCTAAATCAAATTCATCCTCAATTTTTTCATAAAGAGCCTTTTTATAAGCTTCAGATAATGAGATTCCATGTAGATTTGCATAACTCTTAAAAATCTTTGCCTCTTCTTCGTTGAGTCTAACTGATACTACTGGCATAAATAATCCTCCTATTAAATTTTACCAAGCGACTACATTGTAGTCAACAACCATAAAAAATTATTTTAAAAAAACGTTAAAGATAATAATTTATAAAAATAGGTCAATAAAAATGGAAAATATGGGTCAGTAAAATTGACAAAAATGGGTCAATTTGGTATTTTTACGTAATTCCACACACTTATTAGAGTGTGATTTTCATCTCCTTCTGAGATAATAAAAATTGTGCCTCAATCAATGAAAGCACAATTGGAAATTCGATAATCATCGAATAAATTTCGATTGGGCGGACCTTGCCGGTTTTGAGTGATAGCCCCTTTACAATCAAAAATCTCGAGTTTATCGATATTGTAAAAGTCAACTTGAAAATGCATTCTTCATAAAGCTATAACAGAAGGAGAAGTTATCGGTATCCAGGGAAAGAATAGAAAAGTATATAAAGTAGTTTATAATGGTAAAGAATATAAAATTGCAATTTCGATTAGTTCCAATGGTTTTATTGTAGGAGCTAATATATCCAGTAATTATAAGGAGACTAATAAAAATGAAAAAAATTAAATTATTTAATGATTATGGCGCATATCCAATTTGGATCTATGATGAAAAAAATATTTTGATAATCAATGATTTGCCTAGCGAACTTTCAAACAATAATAATGCTATTGAATTAAGAGATTTTCTAACAAATGAATATGAAAAACTTTTTATTAACAATTCTTATGAATTTAGTTTTATAGGTTTTAAGACAGAAGAATCAAAAGACAAATTTATTAATTGTGCGAATAAGTTTTATGAGTTGCTAAATAAAGAAGTTGGACATAAATATATAATTGAAAATAATCTCTTAAAAGATTTAGGTACAAAAGATGACAAAAAATAAAAATTGTGCAAACTAGGAAGTTTGCACAATTGAAAATTCGATAACCATCGAATAAATTTCGATTTGGTGGACCTTGCCGGGATCGAACCGGTGACCTCCTCCATGCCATGGAGGCGCTCTCCCAGCTGAGCTAAAGGCCCATCCTTCGCTTACGCGCTTATTTAATATATCTAAAAATGCAATAAAAATCAATAGAATTATCATTAAACAACCATTATTTCATGCATGACAATTTATTATTCATAAATGATTTTTAATTGTCGTTGTCGATATTTTTTCATATATGAACCAACTATTTGCATTTATGATTCTAGATATACTATATAAGTCTCAGACATTTCACAAATGAAAAAACATCGACAAAATCGATGCAATTCATTGGCGCCCCCGAGCCGATTCGAACGGCCGACTTTCATCTTAGGAGGATGCTACTCTATCCGGGCTGAGTTACGGGGGCTAACAACATATATTTTAATTAAAAATTAAAATCAAATAAAGATATTTGGTCAGTATCACTTAATTTATCTAGACAATGCATTCTCTCTAAATCTTTAAGGACTTTTTCTGAAATACCGCCACGTTTAATAAGATCTTCTCTTGAAGAGAACATTCTTTCATTTCTAGCATTAGTAAGCCAAATACAGTTACTTTCACCCATTCCATCTAAAACTTTAAATGGAGGAATTAAAGCATTGTTTTCTTTATCAACTATAAATTTAGTAGGGTCACTCTTTTCTAAACTTATTGGTTCAATCTTATATCCTCTTTCATACATTTCTAAAACAACATCTAATGTATCAATTATTGCATCATCTTTTTCTTTCCAATCAATTTTAGCAGCCTTCTTTTCTTTTAATTCTTGCAATCTGTTATAACATCTATCAATTCCATTGCACATAGAATTAATATCATAAGCATCACATCTTAAAGTAAAGAATGAAGCATAATATTCTAGTGGATAATAAACTTTAAAATAAGCAACTCTTAAAGCCATCATAACATAAGCTGTTGCGTGACCTTTAGGGAATAAATATTCAATTTTTTCGCATGAATCGATGTAATATTGAGGAACGTCATGATCGAGCATATCTTGAATTTGTGCAGGTGAAAGATGTTTTCCCTTCTTTCTAACAGTTTCCATAATGACAAATGCATTATGCTTTTCAATACCTTTAGAAATTAAATAAACCATAATATCATCACGACAACCAATAACACCTTTTAGATTTGCAACTTGGTTTTTAATTAAATCTTCAGCATTACCATTCCAAACGTTAGTACCATGAGTAAGACCACTAATAATAACTAAATCTTGGAAAGTTTTTGGTTGAGCATCTCTTAAAACTTTTCTAACAAAGTTTGTCCCAAATTCAGGAAGACCAAGAGCACCATTATCTGGTTCAAGATATTGGTGTCTTAAATTTAGCGCATCATCACGAGTAAATAATGATAAAACTTTTTCATCAGCGAGAGGAATTGTTTTAATATCAACTCCTGTTAAATCACCTAAGAATTTTAAAGCTTGAGGATCGACGTGCCCTAAAATATCAAGTTTTAAAAGAGTATCGTGCATACTGGTAAAATCAAAGTGAGTTGTTTTCCAAGCTGCATTTGTATCATCAGCTGGATATTGAATTGGTGTAAAGTCATTAATATCATAACCATTTGGAACAACAACAATACCTGCTGGGTGTTGACCAGTTGTTCTTTTAACTTCAACACAACCATATGCAATCGATGCAATCTTACTTTTTTTAACTTTCGTATCTATTTCTTCTTTTGTGTAATGAAGATAATCTTCGTAATATTTTCTTACTAAACCATAGGCAGTTTTAAATTGCATTGTACCAATTGTTCCTGCTCTATAAACATTATTTGCACCTAAAAACACTTTTGTATATTCATGTGCTGTTGATTGATAATCAGTTGGGAAATTTAAATCAATATCAGGGGTTTTATCAGCATCAAATCCTAAGAATGTTTCAAAAGGAATTGATTGACCATCACTTACCATAATCTCACCACACACTGGACATTTTTTCTTTGGTAAGTCGTATCCTGACATATTTGGGTCATCAGAAAACTCAACATGTTTACAATGTGGGCAACGATAATGAGGTGGAAGAGGATTAACCTCAGTAATATCTGCAAAAGTTGCAACAATGCTTGATCCAACACTGCCTCTACTTCCAACAATATATCCATCATCATTTGCTTTTTTAACTAATAAATGGGCAATCCAATAAATAACGCCATATCCATTATCTAAAATACCTTTAAGTTCACTATTAATTCTATCTTCAATTAATTTTGGTAATGGATCTCCATATAATCTATGAGCATTTTCATAAACTAAGTTTTTAAGCTTATCATCGCAACCTTCAATAGTTGGAGTATATGTATCTGTTTTAACCGGAACAATACGTTCGCACATGTCAGCTATTTTATTAGTATTTGTTACGATATATTCTTTAGCTTCATCATGACTTAAAAAATCGAAAGCATCATACATTTCTTTAGTTGTTCTATAGTGTTGATTTGGGTTATCAAAAACTCGTGATTTTTTATTAGCTCTTTTGCCTGAGAAAAGAGGATGAAATTTACCGCCAATTTGAGACGCAGAGATCATAACATCACGATAAACTTTGTCTTCAGGATTTGCGTAATGTACATCCCCAGTTACGCAAATTAATTTATTTTCTTCTTTAGCAATTCTAATAATGTCTTTAAGAATAATTTTGACATCTTCCATAGATGGAATTTCTTCGGTATCTACGAGATAACTATAATTTTCAGGTGGTTGAATTTCGATAAAATCAAATTTTCTAATCGCTTTTCTTAAATTGTTATTATAATCACTTTTCATTGCGCATTTAAAAACTTCACCATTAAGACATGCACTGCCAATTAAAAGATTTGATCTATGCGAATTCAAAAATGATTCGGTTGTAAAAGAATTGTATCCCATATGATTAATATGAGCATCACTAATTATTTGATATAGTTGTTTAACGCCATCATCATTTCTAACTAAAGCTATAACGTGATTTGAATCACGATAATTTCTTAAGAAAGCTTGAGACATTTCAAGTTTTGTTAAGTCTAATAAATTTAAGTTTTGGTTTTGCTTACAAATAGTGTCACGCATATTAAGCCAAACTTCAGAAAGAACTTTAGCATCATAGTCAGCTCTATGTGCAGCATGCTTATTTTCGTCGCCATTTTCACCTAAAATTTCTTCTTCAGTATCTTCTTCATCATGAGTTTCATAGGAAACACCATAATATTTACATAATGAGCCTAAACTAAATCTTCTTTTTTCAGGGTAAAGATACCATGCTAGTTTTAAAGTATCTATTGCAGGACTTTTAAGTTCACCATAACCATTTCTTTTCATTGCTTCGTTAAGATAACCATAGTCAAATTCAAGATTATGAGCAACTAAAACAGAATCGCCAATAAATTTCAAAATTTCTGGTAAAGCTTCTTTAATGGTTGGCTTATCTTTTACCATTTCATTTGTAATATTAGTAATTTTTTGAATATTTTCAGGAATTGGTTCTTCTGGATTAATTAAAATATCAATTCTATCAGTAACCATGCCATTAATGATTTTTACAGCACCAAATTCCATCATTTTATTGAATCTACTATTTAAACCAGTAGTTTCAGTATCGAAACAAACAAAACTTGCATCTTTTAAAGCTAAATCAATAGGGTTAATAGTAATATCAAATTTATCATCAATCATGTAAAGTTCGCTACCATAGAGAACTTTTATATCTTGTTTTTTAGCAACTTCTTGAGCGTTTGGGAAACCTTGAACATTTCCATGATCTGTAATAGCAATTGCCTTATGCCCCATATGTTTTGCAAGTTTTACATAATCTTCAAAAAAGGTAACACCATCAAAATCAGACATTTTTGTATGAAGATGTAATTCTACACGTTTTTCTTCTTCATCATCATTTCGCATTTCTGTATCAGGTAATGGGAAAATATAATGAACCATAATAATTAGATCATTACTAAATTTATCGATAGTTACTCTACCTTCAATACGAACATTATGACCAACTTTTAAGTTTAATAAATCTTCTTTTTTAAGAGTTTTTTCATTTGATATAGCCGTGCAATAAATAGTATCTCCATCATCAATTCCTATTTTAGCAATTGTTTTACCAGTTTTACTTTCTCGATAATCAATTTCAAAAATACGACCATTTATATCGACTGCTTCACTATTTGAATCGATTTGAATAATTTTATATGGTTGGTAGTCACCTTTTTTAAAAAGATTTTTATTTTTTCTTTCTTGAACCATTCTTTCGTAGTTATTCTTTAATTCACTTTCGATTTCTTCTTCTGTAATTTTCTTTTCTTCCTCGAATTGTTCATCTTTATTAGTTGGAGCAAGTGCTTCTATTTTTTCTTCTATTTGAATTTCTTTATTTTTTGAATTAATTTCGAAATTATAAGAAATTGAAGATAAAAAATCTTTCAAATCTTTTAAATACTTCTCATTAAATTCTTTTTCATCATTTATTGAATTAAAAACAAAATTGATAGTTTTATCGTTTTCATCAAGAGGAACAAATATTTCAAAATTTTCTTTTTTATGAGAATAATTAAAATACCAATCAGAAATTAATTCCTTTAATTCAAGACCATAAATTGGACAATCGTAAATAAAAATAATATCAGCTTTATACGCTGTGAGCGAATTTAAACCATTCATGAACTTTTCAACTAAGTAATAATTCCATGGTGTGTCTTTTTTAAATGTGATTGTTAAATAGTTCTTATCAAATGATGATTTAACAATCTTATCAATTTTCATATCAAAATCACTTGTTTCTTCAATTCCAAGTGATTTTAAAAATCTCGATAATAATGCAAAATCTTTATCTGATAAAACCATAATTTATAGCGCCCCTAATACAATTAAAATAAATGAATAATATCTCTAATGAAAATAAATATAGCAAGCAAAAATAAGAGTCCTAATCCGATATAGGAAACAATATTTTTAATTTTTGGAGGGAATTTCCAAGGAGCAACTTTTTCTTCTCCTTTTTCTCCAATATTAACTTCTTTATTATAGTTTGATTCTTCTTTAGTTTCTTTAACTGATTTGACTTTATTTTTAGTTTTCTTTGTGACATTAACAGCACCTTCAATTAATGCAACTAAAATTGACCATCCATCAAGACCTGGGAATGGTAATAAATTGAATAATGCAAGATTAACACTAATCATGCCCCATGAATTTAAATAATAGTAAAATGGGTAATTTTGTAAAATTGTTGTTGTTTGGGTAAATATAGCAACAGGTCCCCCAACTTGTTCCCAAGTATTAGCATCATAAAATAATTTAGCAATAGTTTGTCCTATTAAAGTTGTTGATTTACCCCATTGTTCGCTAGCAACTTTAAAACTATTCCAACCATTCCAATAAGTATAAATATATGTTCCAAAACCTAATTTATTAAATTGACCAGTTTCTTTATTGATTGTTAAATGCAAATATGCATCAACAGTACTAAGTTTCTTTGATTCCTTCTGACCATTTTCATTTATGAAAATTTCGGAATATGTAATTGTAAGTTTAATTGGTTCAATTGTATATTCTTTATTAGCTTCAAAATTATAAGCTTCAAAAGACTTATTTTCATAAACTGGATAATAATTATCACCATCTTTTTCGGCTTTAACAATTTTTAAAACTTTAGAATAATCAAGATCATTTACACCGGCATTACTTGTATCAAAAATAAGAGCATAATCATAATCAACACCACTAATCTTTACTGGTTCAGTTGGATTATTAATTGTGTAGATAGTCTTGTCATCTTCATTTTTGTAATTAATTGGCATGTAATAAGCTTTGCCTAGTCCACCACTTTTATCAGTAGGATTTTCAAAAGTTAAGAGTTCATTACCTTCTTTATCGCTTGTTAAAGTTTTTAAAGAAGTATAAGTTTCAGAAAAGCCCATTTGATTAACATAATTGATTGATTTTTGTTCAAAACATGATGCAGAAATAAAGAAAATAATCCATGCAAGAACAAAGTTCATGAAAATACCAGCAAAGAAAACAATTATTTTTTTCCATAAAGATAAATCTTCAATGCTTCTTCCTTTTAATTCTGGCTTATCAGCAGTCATTTCATTATCTTCTTCACCAAGCATTGCAACATATCCACCAAGTGGAACAATTCCAATTGAAAAAGTGGTTTCGGCTTTAGGATTTTTACGTTTAATAAAGAATAATGTAGATTTTCGATCAACATTTTCTTGTCTACCAATTTTCAAAATCTTATAGCCAAATCCAATTGAGAAATCACTACAATAAACTTTAAAAGACTTAGCAGTCAAAAAATGACCAAATTCATGAATAGTAACAAGCACACCAAGTGCTATAAAAAACAAAAGTAACGATAATAAATTCATCCTATTTCTCCATCTTCTTTATAATCTTTTCAGTCATTAATCTAGCTTTTTTATCAACTTTAACTAAAGTGTGATAAGTTGAAGCATTTTTAAATACAAATTTCTTCATAACTTTATCAATAACTTTAGTAATATCAATATATTTAATTCTTCCATTTAAAAATGCTTCAACCGCAACTTCATCTGCTGCATTTAAAACACATCCTGTAGAACCTTCATTTTCAATTACAAACTTTGCATAATTCATTATAGGATAAGTATCATAATTCAATTCTTCAAAATCATATTTACTTAAACAATTTTTAACAATGCTTGGAAAACCATGAACTAAATCTTTTGGAAGCCCAAAATCAAGAGCATATTGAATAGGATATTCCATACTTGGTTCAGATACATCAATTTTAGTTTCATCTGTGAATCTTACATACCCATGAATGACGCTTTTTCGATTAACTCGTGCATTTATCTTTTCAAATGGTACTCTAAATAAATAATATGCTTCAATTAGTTCAAAACATTTATTAATCATTAAATTGCTATCTACAGTAATTTTTTTGCCCATTTCCCAATTTGGATTTTTAATTGCATCATCAATTGTTACTTTTTCAAGTTGTTCTTCTGTATAGTTGAAAAAAGATCCACCACTAGCAGTAATTACAATTTCTTCAATATCATCCAAATTTTTACCATATAAACATTTTGAAACTGCAACATGCTCGCTATCAATAGGAACAAGTTTACCATGTCCGTCATCAAGTAAATTATTAATAATTTCTCCAGCAACAACTAATGTTTCTTTGTTTGCTAAAAGTAAAACTTTATCTTCTTTTAAAGTATGGATTGAAGGACCTACTCCAGCAAATCCACTAATTGCATTTAAGCAAACATCGCATTTTGATTTATTTATTAAATGTTCAATGCCTTTTTCGCCATGGAAAAATTTGATTTCAGGAAATCTTTCGCTAAGCATATCAGCATCTTCTTTTCTTTCAACTGAAGCAAATTTTATTGAATCAAACACGCCAAAATAATTAGCAAGTTTTTCAATGTTTTCCTTGCAAGAAACTGCTACTAATTCATAATCATTCCTTTGTTTTAAAACTTCTAGGGTTTGTGTTCCAATAGAACCAGTTGCACCTAAAAGCGCAATCTTCCTCATCATAATAATATTCCCCAATTATGAGACATAATAACAATTAATAAACTAACAGCAATTGCTGAAAACATTAAAGAATCTACACGATCTAAAATTCCACCATGTGATTTTAAAATTGTTCCAAAATCTTTAATACCAAAATTTCTTTTAATACAACTAAACATCAAATCTCCTAAAGTTCCAGTAAGTGGCATAATAAGCGATAAAACTAAAACATTATACCAATGTTCTAAATCTAAAAAACTAAGTAATGGGCTGCCAATTGCATCAAAAATCATTGCAAATCCAAAACTTGTAATAATAGAAATAACTACTCCGCCAACAAAACCTTCCCAAGTTTTCTTAGGTGAAATTCTTGGCGTCATATGGTGTTTTCCAAAAAGCATACCAACAAAATATGCACCAATATCATTCATACAAACACCAACTAAAATAAATATAAAAAGCAAAGATGATTGAAAATATTTAAAATAACCACTCTTTACTAAATCACTTCCAGCTCCGAAAGTATTTTGTGCATCCACAAATGGATAATATCTTAAAAATAAAGCACATTGATAACCCATAGAAACAATAAATAACATTGTTACAAAATAGAAAGCATCATTGATTGAGAAATTTTTATCAATAACAACCATCAAGAAAAAGAATCCAATACATACAAAGAATCCAGTTAAACTTATTTGTGGTAATTTAAATCCATTTGCCACATTAAACACGAATTGGTCTTGAATTCCTTGACTCTTAAACTTTTCAAATTCATTGATATTATTTTTTAAGAAAATCCAATAAATAATTGAAATCATCATAATGTAAGCAAAAACATAAATGATATTCTTATATTTATGAGTAATTGATTGAGGAGCCATAATAATTTCGTGGCAACTAATCATTGCTGCAGCAAAAACAAGCACAAAATAAAGATAGTCACCAATAAATGTGCAAGGTGCAATTATTAAAACTAAGACAATAGCAACAATAACCCTGTTAAGCATTGATTTTTTTCCTTCAGGATTAATGTGATTAACATGGATATTTGGTTCTTTATGTTCGTGCTTTGTCTCTTCAATGTTAGGTTTAATCTCGTTATCCATAACTAAAATGACATTATTTCTTCGTTTTTCTCTTTAACAATTTTATCAACTAAAGCGATAATTTCATCAGTTGCTTTTTGAACTTCTTGTTCATTACGTTTAACTAAATCTTCTGATAATCCTTCAGTTTTCTTAACTTCTTCTAAAACATCTCTTCTAATATTTCTAATAGCAACTTTTGTATCTTCACCATAAGCTTTTGCTTTTTTGGCAAGTTCTGCTCTTCTTTCTTGAGTTGGAGCAGGCATAACTAAACGAATATTTGCACCATCAACAACTGGATTAATTCCAAGTTGAGAAGCATTAATTGCGGCAACAATTGATTTAACGTCGTTTTTATCATATGGAGTAATTAAAAGTTGACGTGGTTCTGGAATTTTAACAGCCGCAATTGAATTAATGTCGATTTTATCGCCATAATAATCACATTGAATATTTTCAATTAAGCTAGGTGAGGCTCTTCCAGTTCGCAAAGAATTTAAATTGAATTTTAAACTTTCAATTGCCTTTTCCATTTTTTGTTTTGTCTTATCATAGAATTCCGCCATAATTAATTCTCCTTTATTGTGGTACCTATATCTTCACCGTTAACAACTTTTAAGAAATTATTTGGATCTTCTGCTGAGAAAATTTTAATTTCTACATCATGCCCTTTAAGCATTGCAACAGATCCTTGATCAATAACTTTTAAGTCTTTTTCTAAAATTTCTTCAAAAGTTATATTTTTAATAAATTTTGCATCCTTATATACATTTGGATCTTTATCATAAACTCCATCGATTCCATTTTTACCCATAAGAATTGCATCACTATTAGTTTCAAGAGCCCTTAATGATGCGCAACTATCAGTTGTGCAAAATGGATTTCCTGTTCCACCAGCATAGAATATAACTATATGCTCTTTTAAATATCTTCTTGCATTCTTGTAATTATATTCTTCACATACTTTGTTCATAGGTATTGCAGATAAAACTCTAGTTGGTACGCCTATTTTTTCAAGTTTGCTTGAAATTGAAAGGCAATTAATTAATGTCCCAAGCATTCCCATATAATCTGCATCAGTATGGTCAATGCCTGCTTTTTCACTTAATTTTCCTCTAAAAATATTTCCTGCACCAACAACAATTCCAATTTCAACATTATTTTCATGAAGTAGTTTAATTGTTTTTGCAATTTCATCTAATTTTGATGAATCAAATATATCGTGACCTTTGTCACTAAGTAAGGATTCACCACTAATTTTTAAGACGATTCTTTTATATTTATTCTGCATCATAATACCTCACAAATTATTATACCAAAAAAGGCACACATATGTGTGCCTTATTTTTTAAAAATTAAATATTTGCTTGTTTCTTAACTTCTTCAGCAAAATCATCATGACGTTTTTCAAGCCCTTCACCAACAGTATAGTGAACGAATTTTAAAACTTTATTGCCTTTTTCAGTTAAAACTTGACCAACTGTTTTGTCGCCATCAAGTAAATATTGTTGATCAACAAGAGTAAGTTCTGCATATTGTTTATGAACTTTACCTTCAATGATACGAACAAGGGCTTGTTCTGGTTTTCCTTGAAGTTTTGGATCATTTTTAGCAGCTTCTCTTTGAATCTTAGTTTCGTTTTCGATCCATTCTTTTGAAACATCACTTTCAAGAATGTATTTTGGACCATTAGCTGCGATATGCATTGCAATACCTTGAGCAAGTTCTGGATCATCTTTTTCAAGAAGAACTAAAACTGCGTGAGTTCCACCCATATGAATGTATGAACCAACACCATTTGTTTCAACTTCTTTTTTAACAACATCAAATCTTCTAAAATCAAGTTTTTCACCAAGTTTAACAGTTGCCTCAGTGAATAATTCTTTAGTTAAATCCTTAGCTTCTTCAATTGTGGATGGTTGTTTTTCTAAAACGACTTTTGCACAATTATTAACTAATTCTTTGAATGGATCAGCTTTTGCAACGAAATCAGTTTCACAATTGACTTCAACAACAGAAGCATTTCCACATTTTGGACAAACATAAACAAGGGCTAAACCTTCAGCAGCGATACGATCAGCTTTTTTAGCGGCTTTAGCAATACCTTTTTCTCTTAACCAATCGGTTGCTTTATCTAAATCATCATTGCAAGCAGCAAGAGCATTCTTGCAATCCATAATTCCAGCACCGGTTCTTTCACGTAATGATTTAATTAATTCGATATTTGCCATTATTTGCTCTCCTCTACTTTTTCTTCAGCCTTTGGAGCTTCTTCTTTTACTTCTTCTTTCTTTGGAGCTTTAGCAGCTTCTTTTTTAGCATGTAATTTTGCTTCGAAAGCTTCTCTTCTAGCTCTTTCTCTTTCCATCTTTTCTTTTTGCATTTCTCTACGAGCAGCCATTCTTAATGCATTTTCTCTATCAGCTAATCTAATAGCATCTTTCATGGTAACTTCTTCACCTTCATCTTTGGTGTAAGCAATTACTGGTAAACCACCCTTAGCTTCAACAATAGCATCAGTTAATAAACCAATGATTAATTGAATTGATTTTGTTGCATCATCATTTCCAGGAATAACGTGACTGACATTATCTGGATCGCAGTTTGTATCGCAAATTGCAAAAACTGGAATATTTAATTTAACAGCTTCTTTAACTGCATTGTGTTCAATTGTTGGATCAACAACGATTAAAGCATTTGGAACTTTACGCATTTCCTTGATACCTTCAAGGTTTTTGCTTAATTTAACTTGTAATTTCTTTAATTGGATAACTTCTTTCTTTGGTAATTTATCCCAGGTTCCATCGGCTTCAGCAGCTTCTAAATCTTTTAATTTTCTAATACGGCTTTGAATAGTTTTAAAGTTAGTTAAGACACCACCTAACCAACGGTTAGTAATATAGAATGATCCACTTCTTAAAGCTTCAGCTTCGATAATTGGTTTAGCTTGGGTTTTGGTTCCGACATATAAAACTTTACCATTAGCACTAACAATTTCCTTTAATTTTTCATAGCTTTCTTCAATGGATGATTTAGTTTTATTTAAATCAATGATGTAAATACCATTACGTGGGCAAAAGATGTATTTACCCATTTTTGGATTCCATTTTCTTGTTTGATGACCATAATGAACACCAGCTTCTAAAAGTTTCTTTAATGAAACAATTGGTGCATTTGGATCATGAATGGCTTCTGCCATTTCATTTGCTTCTTCAGCTTTAACTTCTTCAGCAGCAACTTCTTTTTCGCTTTCTTCAACAGCTTCTACAACTTCTTTTTTGACTTCTACGCTCATTTAAATGAGACCTCCTATTTGTTAATCCTCCATTATTTCGAACATTTTCCCTCAAAAATGAAATTTTGAGACTAGGAAAATGAATCCATAATGTGTGTATTCTTTTAGCATCTTGCCAAAAGTCTATTTATTCTACCACTTTAGTGGTAACTAAATCAATGAAATATAGTGAGCCACACTATTTCTTTTTGGCTCGTGGAAAATATTCGTTATATTCTTTCTTTAAAGTTTCTTTTGTAATGTTTGTATAAACTTGAGTAGTATTGATTGATTCATGCCCTAAAAGAACTTGAATTGTTCTTAAATCAGCACCATTTTCAAGTAAGTGAGTTGCAAATGAATGTCTTAAAGCATGTGGATGCAAACCAATATCCATTGAATTCTTTATTTCAATTTGATGAAGTATATATTCTACGCCTCTGTTCGTTAATTTCCCACCCTTGGAATTTAAGAAAAAATGATTTGTTCTCTTTTCTCGAGGCAAATCTTCTTGCAATTCATCTCTTAAATTTTTTGCATAATTAATCATTGCATTCTTGCATTCTTCACTAAAAGGAACAATTCTTTCTTTTTTACCTTTACCAAAAACTCTAATCGTTTTGCTAGCAAAATTAATATCAATTGTTTTTAAATTAACAACTTCCGAACAACGCATTCCGCTTGAATAAAATAATTCAAGTAATGCTTGATCTCTTGGTTGTAAAGGATCTATACGTGTTTTATTTCTTTTAAAAAGTTCAACAATTTGCGAATAATAAATTGCTTCAGGATACTTAATGTTGCACTTTAATGGGGTTAAATCCATGAATGGATTGCTTTGAACATACCCTTTTTTCATCATAAATTTATAGTAATGTTTTAAGGCACTTATTCTTCTAGCCAAACTTCTTTTTGTATCTCCGCCTGTTAATCTTTCAGTTTCAAAATCACGAATATCAGAAACTTTAATTGTCAAATAATCTCGATTTTCTCGATACAAAAAAGCATGAAAACAATCTAAGTCTTGTTTATAACTTAAGACTGTATTTTCAGAATAATTTCTTTCGTACTTTAGATATTTTAAAAATTCTTCTTCTGTATTGATCATTTAAGTTGCTCAAGAAATGCATCAACGCCATTTAAAGCATTTTCAATTACTTTTTCTTTTGGCAATACATTTGCTCTATAAATTATACCAAAATTTGCATTCATTGGTTGAAAAGAATTTGCCCCAGTATGTGTAATATAACGAACAAGAGCACCTAAAACTGAATTAAACGATAAAACTTTATGAGGGATATTATTTAAGTTCATGTAGCAATAATAAGCAGCAAGTAAACCACTTGCAGCACTTTCAACATACCCTTCCACGCCAGATAGCTGCCCGCCAACATAAATATTTTGATTTACTTTCATTCTTAATTCTCCATCAAGAATTTTTGGAGAAAATAAATATGAATTTCTGTGCATTAACCCATATCGCACAAATTCAGCATTTTCAAGTCCAGGAATTAACCTGAATACTCTTTTTTGTTCTGGATAAGTTAGATTTGTTTGAAAACCTACAATGTTATAAAGATTGCCAATTAAATCATCTTGTCTTAATTGCACAACTGCAAAAGATTGCTCACCATCGTGTTCTAAGCCAACTGGTTTAAGTGG
>CAVFXI010000010.1:0-38197 GCA_963626345.1 Gemmiger formicilis
CAGTCGATTCTCCAGAAGTTGCTTTATTAAAAGAAATTAGAGATTCATTAAAGAATACTCCTCAAGTTAAATAAAATAAATTATTAAAAACCGATGTGAAAATCGGTTTTTTATTTTTTGTTAATTACAACTAAATCAGGTTTTTTAATTATAACTTTAGTGTCTGCCGGAACACTTTCAGTTAAAAATACATTAGAGCCAATCACAACATTATCACCGATGACGCATTCTCCACCAAGTATGGAAGCACCACTATAAATAATAACATTATTGCCAATCGTAGGGTGTCTTTTTGTGTCTTTTAATTTGTGACCACCAGTTAATGATAATGCACCTAATGTCACGCCTTGATATATACGAACATTAGATCCAATAACTGTAGTTTCGCCAATTACTATACCAGTTCCATGATCAATCATAAATGATTCACCAATTTTTGCTCCTGGATGAATATCGACCCCAGTTAAAAAGTGAGCTTCTTCACTTATAATTCTTGCTACTATAGGTAAATCTAATTCATAAATAATATGAGCAATTCTATGATAAAAAATAGCAGTAAATCCGGGATAAGTGCTTATAATTTCAGTTAAAGAATCCGCAGCTGGATCACCATTAAAAATAGCTTGAACATCTTTATCATATACTTCTTTTAATTTATTAATGTTTGAGAAAAATTGATTAGTTTTGTCTTTAGAAATATATTTAGAAAAATAATATTTTGCTTTATCTTCTTCTTTTTTAATGTTTGTAAATTTTCCATAAAGCCCTGGATAAAATACACGTTTTAAATGTTCAACAAATAAAAGAATTCCTTTTTTATTAGGATATTTAATTATTTCTAATTCCATGAATATCTTTCTCCAGTATCTGGCATAATTACAACAATTGTTTTGTCATGCAAATTTTCATTTTTAATATAGGAAATTGCCCCAAATAATGATGCTCCACTAGAAATTCCCACCAAAACTCCTTCTTGTTTTGTAATGTTTCTTGCGGTCTTAATTGCATCTTCGTCTTTAATATCTATAACTTCATCGACGAATTCTTTTTTATAATTATCAGGAATAAAATTCGCTCCAATTCCTTGAATTTTATGAGGCCCTGCATAACCTTTATTAATTAGCGGAGAAGAAGCTGGTTCAATACCAATAATTTTAGTTTTAAATTTGTTGGTTTTAACATATTTTCCAATTCCTGAAATTGTTCCTCCAGTCCCAATGCCAGCAAAAATATAATCAACAACTTTTAAATCATTAAAAATTTCAGGAGCAGTTGTTTTATAGTGTGCATTTATATTTGCTTCATTATAAAATTGCCCTGCAATAATAGAGTTTTTTATCTCATTATGCAGCTCATTTGCTTTATCAACAGCCTCTTTCATTCCACCATCAACAAGTATAAGTTCAGCATTATATGCTTTCATCAAATCTTTTCTTTGCTGACTCATTGAATTTGGCATTACAATAACAACTTTATTACCAAAATAATTTCCTAAACTAGATAAACCTATACCAGTATTACCACTAGTAGGTTCAATAATTACTGTATCTTTATTTAAAAGACCTTTATTTATGTAATCTTGATACATTGATAAAGCAACTCTATCTTTTACAGAACCGGCTGGATTCTGTTTTTCTAATTTCGCATATATTTTACACTCAATACCATATGCCTCTTCAATTTTATGCAACCTTAAAAGTGGGGTATTACCTACCATCTCAATAATAGAATCATAAATCATAACTATTTTGCTTCTACCTTCTCTTTTTTGCTCTCTAATAAATCTTTAGCTTTTTCTAATAATTCTTTTTCGTTTTCTCTACTAATTAATGTCTCTTTTTCTAAAGCTTTTTTAACATACTTTAATTGTTGTTGAACTTCAGTATCAGCTTTTTCAATAATGCCATAGTATAAAATAGCCGTTCTAATAGTGAGGACTGAGTAATTATGTTTTAAATAATCTTTTTCTTTCGAATCAAATGATTCATATAATTCTAGAGCTTCAGCTTCTTTGTCTTGGAACATTAATATATTCAATTTACAAGTTTTTGCTTTACATAATGTTTCAGTTGAAACCTTTGTCTTATTTTCGATAATTGTATCTAATAAAGGAATAGCAGCATCATAATTTTCAGCCATTATGTAATGTCTTACAGTTGATAAATTAACTAAAGCTGTAAAATCAGTAATTGAATCAAAAACTTTATAATTTTCAGTCTTAACACCTAAAAATTCATCGCCTTCAATTTTTAAAAGTTCATTGTATGCTTCAATGTTAACTTTCTTACTTAAACAAACTAATCTATAACCATCAGTGATTGAATCAAGTTTGGCTGGAAAATAGTCATATATGAATAACATACCACCAACAGTAACTAAAATGAGTTGGAAGTATTTAAAAAACATAAACGGATTTTGTTGTCCTTTAACTTTGTCTTGAATTAAACTATAAGCTAAAACAAGTAAGGCAACTTCAATAGCATAGAAAAATAATGGAGCCCAAACAAATGGAATTGGATTTGATTTTTCGTTTTCAGGAACAACTAAAGTTTCGCCTGTTAATCCATCAAATGCTTTTGGAAATTTAAATTTAACTTTGTATTTTTTGCTTTCTTCATCGTAAGCCTTATAAAAACAAAAACCTAAAACATTAAAACTAATAATTTTATATTTTCCAATTTTTGCACCAAGAACATGTCCAACTTCAAATAAAACAACTTGAACAATAACAGCAATTAATAATGATAATATTAAAAATCCTGTTATTTGCATTCCATTAATTGAAGAAACTCCTTTTAAAGAAGGACTAATAACAGCAAATCCAATAATGGCAGCCACCGCAATCATCAGCACATAAACAATTAAACTAACTACATCTTCCTTTGACATATAATTCTCCTTTTACTTTATATAATATTTTAAGAAATTTAATTATTTCTTTCTTTTTCAATACAAAAATCAATAATTTCCCTTATTTTCTATTTTCATATAATTTTCATATAAAACTTTACATTCATTTCTATCAAGTTCTTTAATGAATTTCTTTTTTTCTTCTTCTGTTAATTTATAAAATTTAGAGTCTCTAAAACCAATTTCTTCAGTGTCGATAATGTTACATCCATAATAAACATTATCAATATTAGCCCAAAGAATTGCTCCTAAGCACATTGGGCAAGGTTCTCCGGTTGTATATAAAGTTGAGCCTGTTAAATCAAAACTTTTTATATTTTTGCAAGCATCTCTAATAGCTTCAATTTCGCCATGACAAGTAGGATCTTGGTTTTTTAAAACAGTGTTGTGACCTCTTCCAATCACTTCACCATTCTTTACAATTACAGATCCAAAAGGCCCACCTTCCCCATTTGTGATACCTTTATAAGCTTCTTCTATGGCCATCTGCATGAATTTATCCATATAAATCTCCTTATGGTTAATCAACCCACGTGAATTAATATAAGTAAGATTTACTTACATATATTATCACTAATATTTTTTTAATTAAAGTTTATAACTATTCAATACTATTTTGATATCGCCTAATTATAGTTTTTAATACATCTTCATTAAAACAATAAGAGATTCTTTTTACTGCTTCGTTAATGCTATACTCTCCTTTTGAAAAATAATAAACACATTGCTCAGCTAAACCTTTTGAAAAGAATCTACACATATCCTTTTTATCATCAATTCTTAAATTATAACGATCTAAAATCTTATTTAAAGAATTCGAGATATAAGCGCTTATAAAATTATTTAAAATGTCATTCGCATTACTTTTTGCAATCGTTAAATTGAAACTTTGATCAGAAAAAAGAAATGTAAAAATATTTCTAATGATTGAACTTAAATCATTTTCATATGCATCTTGAATTTTTTGATAACAATAAATTGAATAAATTACATCATATATATTTTTAAAATGATAGTAAAATGTTTGTCTTTTAATATCTAAAGAAGAACAAATTTTATAAACATCAATTTCATCAAATTCATATTTATCTAACAAATTTTTAAATGTATTTTGAATATCTTTTTCAGTATTTGCCATAAGACTTTCCTTTCCTATTTTTCTTCTTTCTTTTTATAAAATACTTTTTCAAATAATTTATATAAACCAAACGTTAAAACAATCATAACTGCAAGCATAATTCCATCAATTTTCACTATATGAATAAATGGAGTTTCTTTATAAAGTTTTACAATATTCCATGGAGAAACATAACTTAATAAGAAAATCATTGCTGTCCCTATAATTGATAAAATAAATACAGTAAGTCTAAATTTATCAAATGGATATGAAACTCCAAATAACGAGATAACTGATCCTCCCGCCATAAAATACACTGCGAATGTAACAATTTCATTTTTCCCATAACCAACATCTATAAATTTAGCTAATATAAATAAAACCATTACTTCAACAGCCATAATTACACCATTAATAGATGCAGCTTTGAAAATATTTAATAAGAAACTACCTTTAACGATTTCTTCGTTATTTTTCTCAAGGGCCAGGAAGAATGCAGCAACCCCAATACAAATAACATCCCAACCATAAAAATGAGCTGGTTGAAATGGATAAGTCACACCAATTGTTGCAGCAGTGATCAAGAAGAAAACATTAATTAAAATTGCATATAAAGTTTTAATTAAAAACAAACTACAAGTTCTTTGTAAATTATTAATAACTCTTCTGCCTTGAGCAATAACATCTGGTAACGATCCAAAATCATTATTATATAAGATAATGTTCGCTAAATCTTTTGCCGCACTATTTGCACACCCAACAGTAATGCCAACATTGCTTGCTTTGAGTGCTAATAAATCATTAACTCCATCACCAAACATTCCAACAACATGCTTTTCTTCTTTTAATGCCGCAACAATAATTTCTTTTTGTTCAGGAGTAACTCTTCCAAAAATATTGTATTCAAAAGCCGCTTTTTTAACCTCTTCTTTTGATAAACCTTCCAAAGAAATATACTTGTCGCTATTCAATATGCCAACTTTTTTGGCAACTTCTTGAACTGTTAAAGGATTATCGCCACTTATTACCTTAATATTTACACCTTTATTTATAAACCAACCAATAATCTCGGCAGCATTTTCTCTAATTCTATCTTGAATTAAGATTAATGCGATAGGGGTCATACCATCTGGTGATTTATTATTTTTAATTGGTTTTTTAGACAATCCAACAACCAAAACACGATAACTTTTACCGCTATATTCATCAACTAGTTTTTTCACCTCTTCATTTTCATCAATAATTGGAACATATCCATAAGCTCCTACAGTTATTGTCCCAATATCTTCAAGAGTTGCAGCAGAATATTTATTATAAGTTGAAAATTGTAACGAACTAATCTTGCTAAATACATTCGTGACACCATAATGTTCAATCATGGCTTTTGCTGTAAAGTTACTATCATCAACCGCATTTAAATAACTTGAAATAACAGCATTTAACCTATCAATTTTATATGGACAATCCTTTAAAAGAATCGTGTCATAAACTGACATATTTCCATCAGTAATTGTACCTGTTTTGTCTAAACATAAAATATCGCATCTAGCCAAGGTTTCGATTGAATACATATCTTGAACCAAAACTTTTTTGCTACTTAAATTAATTACACCAACTGTTAAAGTTGTAGAAATTAAAAGATACATACCAGATGGAATCATAGAAATCAACGCTCCAGCTATAGGTGCAATTTCTCTTTGAAATGATTCATAATCTGAAAAAACATTATCAACCAAACCTTTTGAAAGAATAGTTAATAATCCAACAAAAATAACAATGCCAGAAATAATCTTAAACAATCTATTTAATTGCAAGAACATTTGAGATTTTGGCGCTTTATAATCTTTTGTTTTTGCTTGAATCTTATTTGCATAATTTTCTTTTCCAACAGCAACAACTTTTGCAAAAACTGAACCGCTTAAAATATAAGAACCACTCATAATTTCAGCTCCAGCGACTTTTTTAATTGGTAAAGATTCTCCTGTTAAAATAGATTCATCAACAGTAACATCTCCACTTAAAATAAATGAATCGCAAGGCACTTGATCACCCTCTTTTAAGTGTAAAATATCATCCAAAACTATTTTATCTATATCAATACTTTGAATTTTAGAACTTCTAACACATTCAACTTTCTTCGCATCAATAATAGTTAATCGATCTCTTTTATATTTTGACCTTAAATCTTGAACCAAACCAATTGCAGTATTTGTAATAACAACAACCATGAAAAAACAATTAGTCCATTGTTTTTGAAAATCTGCAACCAATAAAAAGATGCCTATTCCAATTAATAAAACATTATAAAAAGTAAAAATATTACTTAATATAATTAGCAAATATTGTTTTTTAGTATCATCTTTAACTTTATTATTTAAACGTTGTTCGTTTCTTGTTTGAACTTGATCTTGATTTAATCCTTCTTCATAAGTAGGGAAAAATCTTTCAACTTCACTTTGAACTACTCTTTTTTTCATTATTCACTCCTTAATGCAATTACTGGATCTTTTTTAGCGGCAATTCTTGATGGAATTAATCCACTAATCAAGGTTAATAAAATAGAAATAACAATAAGAAGAATAACGTGATATATACTTAATTTTGCAATTTCTCCAAGGTTATAATCGCTATAAACATTATTTAAAATATAGTTAGCTGGTATGCAAATTAAATATGCAATAACGCATCCTATCACACCACTAACTCCGCCTATTATTGAAGATTCAGCTTGGAAAAGACGACTAACATCCTTTTTTCTTGCGCCAACCGCCCTTAAAATACCAATCTCTTTAGTTCTTTCAATTACCGATGTATACGTAATAATTCCAGTCATGACACAACTAACAAGTAATGAAATTGATGCAAAAATAATCAATACAACAGAAATAATTGTAATCATTTGACCAATTCCACTTGTAATATCACTTGCAATGTCAGAATAGTAAATTTGTTCTTTTTCACTATTTGCATGATAATCACCTTCACCAATAACATTATATTCATCTAAAGCTTCTTTTAATTTAGATTTGCTACTTAAATCTTTAGGAAAAATGACAATATTACTTATAGTGCTATATGAATATGCATAAGCATAAATTCCAATAGCCTTCTTTATTGCACTTGCTAAATCTCCTTTTTGATAATCTTCAAGCATGCTTTTCATATATTCACTCATGAAATTTGCATCACTAATGCCATTTTCTAACAACTCTTCAGGAATCATATCACATCCAAATCCTTCGGCTGCTCTTAAATAATAATTAATATTCGTATAAGCCTTTGAAACATCTGTTGCTCCATAAAAAGCAAAATATTTGTTATATAAAGTAGCAAGGCTAGTTGTTGACAAAGTAGACTCAGAAGAAATTTCGCCAAATTCTTTAATAAAACCAGCAAAGTTACCAACACCAAATCCATTAACATTCCTAACAATAATATTTTTTTCAAATTCACCAACAATTGGAACATCATATTTTGTGTCGTCATTTAAAGATACAATTTCATTTTGTAAAGAACTTAAATAACATAAACCAACTGTCATTAAAGGAATTGTAGTTGTCTTTTTAGGCCTTAAAATACCAACAATTTTTAATTCTATTCCGCTATTTTCATCAGAGTAGAGCTCATTTAAATCATTTGTGACATAATTTTGAAATTTAACAGTATTGCCTTCGCCATCAGTTGTTGAATAAACTACATCTTTCTTATAATATTCATTAAATGAAAAAACTTTATATTTTTTTGATTTTATTGTTTCCCATTCAATTGGTCTAACCTTTGTATCTTGATCTTTTAATAAAACATTATTTTCTTCATCCACAGAATTATAAAAACCTAAAGCTTTAAGTGTAGAAAAATTAATTCTATTACAGTTATCAACAACTAAAACCAATTCATTACTTTTTTGAGGATATGTCCCTTCGATAACTTCATATGATTCAGTAATATATTTTTCTTCTCCATATAAAGGATGAAAATAATTAGTAGGCAAACCTGTATATTGAGATAGTGTTGAACTAATATAATTTGAAGTGTTATAGTTGACTTTGGCAACTCCGCCGTCAGTTTTTTGATCAATTGATTGAGGAAATTCTGTAATCAAATTAAAAGAATAATAATTACTATAATTAATTAAATAATCATTAATTAATCCATCCTCATTTTTAAGTTTATCTAAAAAATTAATATATTTTTGATTAAAAATATTGTACTTATATGTTGCTGTTTTAGTTGGTGAAATATAAGGATAAATTTCATTGGTATCTGGGTATTTTGTTGTTTCATTTTTCTCTGATTCTTCTTCAATTTGACTACCAGTAATTGTGTAAGATGGTACATTTACTGGAGTTTGAGAAGCTGTTTCGCTTTCAATTCTTCCAACATAACTTGAAAATCCATTCGATAAAGCCAAAACTAAAGCAACACCAATAATACCAAAAGATGCTGCAACAGATGTTAAAACTGTTCTACCTTTTTTAGTAAATAAACTCTTGATAGAAATTTTTAAAGCAGTAAAGAAAGACATTGAAGTTTTTTTCTTTTCTTTTTTCTTGTTTTTATTAGGTGGGGTTGGAATAAATTTAGAAGGCGCAGTATCTTCTAAAACTTCTCCATCTTTCATTTTTATAATACGATTAGCATATTTATTTGCTAACTCTTCATTATGAGTAACCATAATAACAAGATGTTCTTTTGAAACTTCTTTAATGATATCCATAACTTGAACGCTTGTTTTTGAATCTAAAGCACCAGTTGGCTCATCTGCTAAAATAACTTCTGGATCAGTAATTAAAGCACGAGCAATTGCAACTCTTTGCATTTGACCACCACTTAATTGATTTGGTTTTTTATTATAAATATCTTCTAATCCAACTTTTTTAAGAGCTTCAATTGCTCTAGTTTTTCTTTCTTTTCTTGAAACACCATCAAGTGTTAAAGAAAGTTCGACATTTTCTAAAATTGATAAATGAGGAATCAAATTATAGTTTTGAAAAACAAAACCAATCCTTTTATTTCTATAATTATCCCAATCTTTGCTTTTATATAATTTTGTAGATTTACCATCAATGTATAAATTGCCTTCAGTGTATTGATCTAATCCGCCAATAATATTTAATAATGTTGTTTTACCACATCCAGAAGGACCGAGAATACAACAAAATTGTCTTTTTGGAAAATTTAAAGATATATTTTTAAGAGCACGAAATGGCTTTTTATCAATAATATAGTCTTTTGATATATTTTTAAGTCTTAACATAATTCGTTCCTCCTTATTTGCTTAAATATTATATATTTAAATTATGGTTTTGACACTGTAAAATTGCAAATAAAAACCATCACACAATTTAATCAATCTTAAGGCTGCTACATTCCTGTCCTGACCTGGTTCGAAAGTTAAACTCATGATGGCTTTATTATTATAACAAAATATTATTTATTTTCTATTTCTTTATAGGTTTCAAAACTTTAATTCCGCCCATAAATGGTTGGAGAACTTCTGGAACTAAGACACTTCCATCTTCTTGTTGATATTGTTCCAAAATTGCTGGAAAAACTCTAGAAGTTGCAAGTCCACTACCATTTAATGTATGACAGAAATGCATCTTGCCATTTTCATCTTTATATCTAATTTTTCCTCTACGTGCTTGATAATCTCTTGCGTTTGAAACACTAGAAACTTCTTTATAAATACCCATACTTGGAATCCAAACTTCGATATCATAAGTTCTTGCCATTGAATGCGAACAATCGCCAGCCGCTAATTTTGAAATTTGGAAATGTAATCCAAGTTTTTCAACTAATGATTTAGCTTTACCAACTAATTCATCAAATGCTCTATCACTATCATCATCTTTTGTGTATTCAACCATTTCAACTTTATTAAATTGATATCCACGAATCATACCACGTTCTTCAGTACGATATGATCCTGCTTCTTTACGATAGCATGGAGTATATGCAAAATATTTTCTTGGTAATGCATCATCTGTTAAGATTTCATCACGATGTAAATTAACAAGTGCAGTTTCAGCAGTTGGAAGTAAGAATCTTTCAGGTTGGACTTCTTCTAAAATGAAAACATCTTTTTCAAACTTTGGAAATTGTCCAGCAGTAAATCCAGATTCATAATTTAATAGATGTGGAGGAAGAATAAATTCAAATCCATCTTTAATATGTTCACTAATGAAAAAATTAACAAGTGCCCATTCAAGTCTTGCACCTAAATTTGTATAGATCCAAGTACCACTTCCACTAATTTTTGCAGCTCTTTTATAATCAATTAAACCTAAAGATTCAGCAAGTTCAACGTGGTTTTTAACTGGAAAATTAAAAACTGGTTTTTCTCCATAAGTATAAAATGGCTTGTTATTTTCTTTACCACCAGGAAGAAGATCTTCATCTGGAAGATTTGGTAATGCAAACCAAATATCATCAATTTCTTTTTCAACAACTTTAAGTCTTTCTTCGTTCTCTTTATTTTGATTTGCTAATTCCTTAACTTTTGCAAATAAAGCATTTACATCACCACCTGCTTTTTTAACTTCAGGAACTGATTTTGACAATTTATTTTGTTCAGCTTTATTTGATTCAGTTAATTTTTGTAATTCTTTCTTTTCGGCAACTAATTTAACTAAATCATCAAGGTTAACATCATAAAGTTTTCCTTTTAAAAGTTTTTCAACTTTCTCTTTGTTTTCAATAAGATAATTTAAATCGTTCATACTTATAATCCTCTATAAATTTCTATTAATTTTTCCCCTATATTTTTAAGCGAATTAGCATTAGCAAACTCTTTTGCTTTTTGTATAGTAAGATCCAATTCATTATTCATAAGTTTTGCAAAACCTTCGGTTAATGAATCAAAATCATTATAGACATAGCCATTTTCTTTATCAATTACAATATCTGGGTATATTGCTGAATTTAAAGCTAATATTTGTGTTTCGCTAGCCATGGCTTCAAGCGACTGAAACACATTACCAGGATTTGAATTAATAAATAAAAATGCTTTTGAATTGAAAATCAATGATAAATAAACTTCTTCATCTAATACACCTGGGAATTGTAAGTTCGCTGGTGATTTTTTAATAATTTTTTTAATTTCTCGGCCTGCACCACGACTATCAAATATTCCAACAAATTTTATTTTTGGGAATCTTGAAGCAAGTTTTTGTAACCTATAAAAAGCTTCAGTATCTTCATAATTTAAAACTGTTGTAACAAACGAATATTCTTCAGAACATTTAAGATATCGATATGCAATATTTCTGGTATAAGTGTTTTTTACAGAATATTTTGTAACATTTATACCAGGAGAAAGCACCTCAATTGGTACTGTAACTCCCGATAATATCAATTGTTGTTTTGTTTTTTTGCTTGGCGTTAAGACTTTATCAATTTTATTAATGACATCAACATCAAATCTTGAAACATTGTAATTTTTATCATGATTAAGTTTTAAAGTCTTTCCATCATAATCTTCCTCACAATATAGAAGACTTAATACAAATTTTGTTCCTTTTGGAGTCTCGCTTTTATATTTTTTAAAATCATCAATTGTAAGAAAATGCGCTATTGAATAAGATTCATCATAAACCGAAACAGAATAAGGAAAATTATGTAATTCTAAAGATCCTTTTAAATCTTTTCTTAAGCGTAAAACCTCAAAATTATTCTTTTCGCTAGATAAAATTAATGGTTTCATTCTTGCGCCTTGTCTGTTTCATTTATGGTTGCAGTTGTTTCACTAGTGATTTTTTCTTCACCAACTGGTTCTTCTTCGCTTTTTGGAGCAATTGTAAATGAAGTTGCAGTTTCCTTATCTTTTAAATTAATAATCTTTACACCTTGTGAATTACGACCAATAACACGTACTTGTGATAATGATGTTCTAATAACTTGGCCATTATTTGTGATGACGATAATGTCTTCATCACCATTAACCATCTTTAACCCAACTAAATTACCTGTTTTTTCAGTAATTTTTAGTGTAATAACACCACCTGCACCACGTTTAGTTTCTCTATAATCTTCTAAATTACTAAGTTTTCCTAAACCCTTTTCACTTAAAACAAATGTGTTTGTTCCTTCTAGTGATGTAGCAAGAGAAACAAGTTCTGCATCGCTTGATAAATTCATACCTTTAACACCTGCTGCGGTTCTTCCCATACATCTAACATCATCTTCATCAAAAACTACAGCCTTGCCTTTATTACTACCAAGAATGATTTTTGCATGACCATCAGTAACTTTTACATCCAATAAACTATCACCATCTCTTAAAGTGATTGCATATTTTCCATTAACATTAATTCTTTCAAATTCTTCAAGGGAAGTTCTCTTAACAACACCTTTTGCAGTTGCAAAGAATAAATATCTATTTTTGTATTCATCTACAGAAATAATTGAGTTAATAGTTTCGTGTTCTTCAAGGTTTAGTAAATTTAAAACTGGAATACCTTTTGCTTGTCTACTAGCTTCATTAATCTCGTGACCTCTTTTTCTATAAACTCTCCCTAAACTAGAGAAGAATAAGATGTCAGTATGTGTTTTACTTGTAACCATTTTAGTGACTTCATCATCACTATAAACAGTCATACCCTTTACACCAACTCCACCTCTGTTTTGAGTCCTAAATTCACCCAAAGACATTCTCTTAATGTAACCTTTCTCAGTTAAAGTAATAACAATATCTTCTTCTGGAATTAAATCTTCATCATCGACTGAAACAATTGAATATGAAATTTCAGTTCTTCTTTCATCACCAAATTTTTCTTTAATCTCTTGAAGTTCTTTAACAACAACATCGGCTTCATGTTCTCTTGATTCAAGGATATATTTATCATTCTTGATTAAGCCAAGAATTTCAGTTTTTTCATCAGTTAATTTAATGGTTTCAATACCAGTTAATCTACCTAATGTCATTGAAACAATAGCTTTAGCTTGATCATCATCAAAATTAAATCTTACCTTTAACCAATCAGCAAATTCTTGTGGATTCTTGCTTATTTTTGCATGATCGACAACTTCATCAATATTGTCATGAACTGTTAATAAAGCTTCAACAATCTTAAGTCTTGCTTCATGTTTTCTAAGTAAATATCTAGTTCTTCTGTCAATAACGCTAATTTGGAAATCTAAATAATTATTTAATAAATCTTTTAAGGATAAAATCTTAGGTGCACCATTTACGACACAAAGATTTATAACACCATAAGAAACTTCAAGTTGAGTATTTTTATAGAGTTGATTAAGAATTACTTGAGGAACAGCATCTCTTCTGCAATCAATTTCGATATTAACATCTTCTTTACTTAAATCTCTAATTGCAGTAATTCCTTCAATTTTCTTTTCTCTAACAAGTTCACCAATTTTAGAAACAAGTGCGGCTTTGTTAACTTGATATGGAATTTCTGTAATTAAAATCTTTGATTTTTCCCCTTCTTTTTCAACGATTTTTGCTCTACCTCTAACTCTAAATGTTCCTCTACCAGTTTCATAAGCTTGTTTAATGCCACCAAGTCCATAAATAATTCCACCAGTTGGGAAATCTGGGCCTTTAACAATTTTCATTAATTCATCAATTGTAATATCAGCATTATTCCTTACAGCAATAATTGCATTAATAATTTCGGTTAAATTATGTGGAGGCATTTTAGTAGCCATACCAACAGCAATACCATCACTACCATTACATAATAAATTTGGAAATCTTGATGGTAAGCAAGTTGGTTCTTCTAAAGTTCCATCATAGTTTGGAATAAAATCAACTGTTTCTTCATCCATTCCTCTTGTCATTTCAAGTGCAAGCTTACTTAATTTACATTCTGTATAACGCATAGCTGCAGCTTCATCACCATCCATGCTACCAAAATTACCATGACCACTAACAAGCGTGTAACGCATTGAGAATGGTTGAGCAAGTCTAACTAAAGTTCCATAAATTGCGGAGTCACCATGAGGGTGATAATTACCCATAACATCACCAACAACTTTAGCTGACTTAACAAATGGTTTATCTGGAGTATATCCATTTACAGCCATACCATAAATAACACGTCTATGAACAGGCTTTAAACCATCTCTTACATCTGGAAGAGCACGAGAAATAATGACACTCATCGCATAATCTAAAAATGAATTTTGAACTTCAGTAACAATTTCTGTGTCTCTTAATGAAGGTACAATTCCTTCTTCAACTTTAGATTCAGTTGATTCTTCTTCAACTTTATTTTCTAATTTATTTTCTTCACTCATAAACTATACCTCCTAAATATCAAGATTCTTAACGAATGTAGCATTCTTTTGAATATATTCACTACGTGGTTCAACTTCTTCACCCATTAAATCACTGAATACTTGATCTGCTGCAATTGCATCATCCATTGTAACTCTAAGCATTTTACGTTTTTTAGGATCCATAGTTGTTTCTTCAAGTTGTTGAGGATCCATTTCACCTAAACCTTTATAACGTTGGATTGGATAAGTTGATTTAATATCAAGTTCTTTTCTAATAAAATCAAGTTGTTCATCATTATATGCGTAATAATCTTTATTTTTATAAGTCAATTTATAAAGAGGAGGTTGTGCAATATAAACATAACCTTGATCAATTAATGGTTTCATAAATCTATAGAAGAATGTTAATAGTAAAATTCTAATGTGACTTCCATCAACATCAGCATCAGTCATAATAACAATTTTATGATATCTAATTTTTGTAACATCAAAATTTGCCCCATAATCACCACCAATAGCAGTGATCATATTACCAATTTCAGCGTTATCCATAATTCTATGTTCTTGTGCTTTTTGAACATTTAAAATCTTACCTCTTAAAGGAAGAATTGCTTGGAAATGAGAATCTCTACCAAGTTTAGCACTACCACCTGCAGAATTACCCTCAACAATAAATAATTCGCATTCTTCTGGATTATTACTTGAACAATCACTTAATTTTCCAGGTAATGTAGTAAGTTCAATTGAGTTCTTTCTACGCATATTTTCTCTTGCATTTCTAGCTGCAATTCTTGATTCATATGCGCCTTTAACTTTTTCACAAATGAGCATTGCTTCGTTTTTATGTTCTAATAAATAACGATTTAAAATTTCACCAACAACGTTTGAAACTAATTTTTTAACTTCTAAATTACCAAGTTTCCCTTTAGTTTGTCCTTCATATTGTGGGTTTGGATGTTTAACACTAATAATACAAGTTAAACCTTCAACACAATCATCATAAGTAATTTTTTCTTTATCAGCATCTTTTAGAATTTTCTTATCTCTTGCGTAAGCATTAATAACTCTAACAATAGCTAATGCAAATCCATCAACATGCATACCACCATCAGTAGTAGTAACGTTATTACAGAAAGAATATAACTTTTTATTAAAACCTTTAGTGTATTGCATTGCACATTCAACAGTAATCATTTCTTCAACACCATTATCATTGAATTTTTGACCACCTTCACAATAAATAACATCATTGGTTAAGGCTTCTGAATCTTTATTTAAAAATTTAACATACTCAACAATACCACCATCATATTTATAGTGAGCTTCAGCACCTTCACCTCTCTTATCATATAAGTTAATTTTGATTCCTTTATTTAAGAAAGCCATTTGTCTTAAACGATTATTGATTGTGTCATAACTAAAGACGGTAGTTTCTTTAAAAATAAATGGATCTGGTTTAAAAGTAACAGTTGTACCATGTTCCTCTTCTGAACATGTACCAATCTTCTTTAAAGGAGCAACAGTATGTCCGCCATTTTCAAATCTTATAAAGTAGATTCCACCACTTTTTTTAACGGTAACATCAACATAAGTTGATAAAGCATTTACTACAGAAGCACCAACACCATGGAGACCACCAGAAACTTTATAGCCACCACCTTGACCAAATTTACCACCAGCATGCAAAACAGTATAAACAGTTTCAACACCAGATTTACCTGTTTTAGCAACTGTATCAACAGGAATACCACGCCCGTTATCTTTAACAGTAATAGTGTTATCTTCGTTAATTGTTACATCAATTTCAGTACAATAACCAGCTAAAGCTTCATCAATACCATTATCAACAATTTCCCATACAAGATGGTGTAAACCTGTTGATGAAGTAGAACCAATATACATACCTGGTCTTTTTCTGACAGCTTCTAAGCCTTCTAAAACTTGAATATTACTACTAGTGTAGTTTGCATCTGCTTTTTCAAGTTCTTTTTCATTGATGTTTTCAATAATTTCATCACTAAGACCTTTAGTTACACCTTCTTCAAGTTTTTCTTCTTCTGGCGTTTCAACTCCAGGTTCAGAAACTAATACTTCTTTTTCTTCCATGCTACTCTCCTTTTTTAATATTTGCTCTATTTATAAAATAATAATTAATATTTTCTTTTGTTATTTTATTCGTTGAGGTAATAAATACTTGATTTAAATTAGTTAAATAATTTAACAAATTCTCTTGATTCGTTTTATCAAGTTCAGATAAAACATCATCAAGAATTATGATTGGTTTTTTATCAACTTCTTCTATTAATTCATAAGGTGTTAATTTTAAACTCAAGACAGAAAGTCTATTTTCACCTTGAGATCCATATTTAGAAACATCTTTTGAATTTAATAAAATTTTAAAATCTTCTTTATGGATACCAATATTTGTTACCTTTCTCAATAAATCAATTTCTTTTGATTCTCTGTATTTTTTGTCAGCTATGACTTCATAATTTTCATAATTAGAAATAAATGATTCATATATGACTTTTATTGTTTCATCTTTGCCTGTGATAGATTTATAAACAAAATTTATTTTATTATTTAAATTATCAATATACTTTTTTCTAAAAAAATAAATTTCTTTTGAAATAGATATTAATTGACTTGTTAATACATCCAATAAAGTAAAATTTATTACTTCTTCTTTTAAAAGTTCATTTCTAGAATGTAATACCTTTTCATAATTTACACAAAGTTCTAAATATTTCTTTGAAACTTTGGCTATTGATAAATTTAGAAATAATCTTCTTTGGCTTGGAGATTCTTTAAGAAGATTTACATCTTTTGGTATAAAACAAATTGCATTAACTAAATTTGATAATTCACTTATTTTGTTAATTTGTTTTTTATTAACAAATATCTTTTTGCCATTATTCATTAATGAAATAAGGATTTCCTTATTTGAATCTGCATATTTCATTAATGCACTAATTATCGCTGAATCATTGTTTTTATTAATTAATTCTTTATCTTTGATAGTTCTAAACGATCTAGCTAAAGACAAATAATAAATTGCTTCAACAAGTGATGTTTTGCCACTAGCATTATCACCATAGATATAATTAATTCCTGGTTTAAATTCTAATTCAATCGTCTCATAACATCTAAAATTAGTTAATTTAATTTTTTGTACTATCATTGAATAATTTCAAAAAACATTTTTTCATCAATTTCAACTTTAGTACCTGGATAAAGTTTTTTGCCTCTTTGTTTGTTATCTTCTCCGTTAACTTTTATAGAATGAGATATTATAAATTCCTTTGCTTCACCACCTTCTCTTATAACATCTTCAAATTTTAATAGTTGTCCTAAGGTTATATAGTCTGTAGTTATAACAACTTTTTTCCAATTTTTTCCCATAAAAATAACTCCTTTAATATTATATATTAAAGGAGCCCTATTTTAAAGAAAAATATAAAGGTATTTATACCTATACATATCCAAAAATTTTATTCAATTAATAAGTTCTAACAGGCGTAATAACTTGAATTATATTTTGATTAGATTTATCAGTTACCGTAAATGGTTTCATTTCACCAATAAATGAAAGTGTAACATCTTCTGATTTTAAAGCTCTAATTGCACTCGAAACAAATGAAGCATTAAAACTAATTTCAAGTCTTTCACCTTGATATTTAAAAACATTTAAACTTTCAACTGCACTACCCATTTGTTGTGATTTACTTGAGATTTGAACTTTAGCTTCAGTCATTGTTATTTTAACAATATTTTCTTGTTCAATACTTAAAACTGAAATACGATCAATTGCATTTAAAAATTCGCTAGCATTAACATCCAAAACATAAAAGAAATTTTTTGGAATAATGTTTCTGATAACTGGATATTCTCCACTTGTAAGTCTTGAAACAATTAAACAGTTATCAAGTTCGATTAAAACTTTTTTATCAGAAATATATAGATTTACAAATTCTTCATCTCCAATTGATTTTAAAGATTCAATAAGCATTTTACTTGGAATATTTGCATTAAATTTATTTTGAATATTAATATCTAAATGTTTTGATGCTAATCTAGCACCATCAGTTGCAGTTAAAGTTAATGTATTATTTTCACCTAAAAAATTAATTGCAGTTAAAGTTGGTCTTGTTTCTTTAGTTGCAGCCGCAAATGAAACTTCATTGACTGAATCGATAAATTCTTGTTTTTTAAATTTTAAAAAAGTCCCAGTTTTTGAAAAATCGATATCTGTGTATTCATCAACTCTAATGGTATTTAAATTATAAACTGTTTTTTCATTTGCTATTTTTGCAACACTATTGTCAATGAGTTCAAAAGTAAGTTCATTTCCGACAAATCTTCTAGCTATATCTGAAATAACTTTTGCATTAACTAAAATACCACCTTGTCTAACATCGCGAATAATTTCACGATCATCTTTAAAAAGTGGGATTGTTTGACTTATAGATAAATCTCCATTACTCCCAGTTAAGTTTAATCCGGAGTTATCTAAAACCATTTTTACATTAGTTAAAATTGGATTAACATTTTTTACTTGAACTATTTTAGTAACATTCAATAATGCTTTTATAAATTCATCTCTATTAATTGTAAATTTCATATATAACTCCTTTTACTAATAAATATATTATATTAATAATAATCTCTGTGGAAAATGTGGAAAACTAATTTTATATAAATTTATTAATTTCATTTTCTTAAAAATTAAGCATCTATTCGCTTTTTTAACTCTTCTACAACAATTTTAGTTTGTCTATCAGTTTTCAACATTTCTTCTACTTTATTTAAACTATGCATAATTGTTGTGTGATCTCTATTAGAGAAAACCTCACCAATTTGTTTTAAAGGAATATCTAAAATATTTCTTATTAAATATATAGATACATGTCTTGCATTAACAATTTGACCAGTTTTAATTTTACCTGTAATTTGTGAAACACTTAAATTGTAATAACTTGCAACAACATTAAGTATTTTTTGAACACTAACTTTTGACTTTGAATCACCTACATCAATTAATGATTGTAATGCTTCAATTGCTATTGATAAATCTATATGGTCGGCATGATTCATATTTGCATAAAATAATAATCTATTTAATGCACCTTCTAAATCTCTAATTGAATTTTTAAATTTATCAGCTAATAAGAATAAAACTTCATCATCAAATATCGATAAAGATAGACCAGTTGCTTCTATTTTCTTTTTTAAAATATCTTCACACATTTCTGTAGTTGGTTTTAAAATTGAAATTTGTAGACCGCTTGCAAAACGTGTTTGTAAACGTGGATCTAGTTCTCGTAATTCACTTGGAGAACGATCACTTGTTAGTACCAATTGTTTTTTATTAGCTTTAACATGTTCAAATATATTAAAGAAAAATTCTTCAGTTGATTTTTTATTTTGGAAGAATTGGATATCATCAACTAATAAAACATCAAAACTTTTAATATATTCTCTAAATGCATCACTATCATTTTGATTATGAATTGATTGTTGATATTCTTCGAAAAATGTTTGACTGGAACAAAATAAAATCTTTGATGAAGGTCTCTGTTCTTTTATATAATTTCCGATTGCATTTAATAAATGAGTTTTGCCAAGTCCTGATTGACTATATATAAATAAAGGGTTATAAAGTTGGCCAGGATTTGAAGCAACAATTAAACTTGCTTGACTTGCTTCTTTATTTGAAGGGCCTACAACAAAATTATCAAATGTATAATTTGGTGAAAGTTCACAATTTTGTAAGAATTTAGGTTTATTTTGTTGAATAATTTCACTAGGTTTTTGAGTTTTTAAATCTGCTGAATTTGCAAATGTAATTTCATAATTTGTGCCGGTTAAATCATCAACTGTTCTATTAACCAAATCTTGATATTTATCATGTAAAAGAGTACATGCTAGGCTTGAATTACAAGCAACAATCATCTCTTTTCCATTTATTGAATATATATAAGTATCCTTAAAAAATTGATCAAAAATTCTTGAGTCTGAAATTTTATCTGATGCTGATAAGGCACTTAAAACCCTATTCCATAATGCTGTAGTTTCGCTTAATGTATTCGTATTCATAACCTTACCAAAAAGTATACTAAATATATCATATCCACAATAAAAATAAAGCAAAAATACAAGAATTTTTGTTTATCCACATTTTTAATTAAAAAAATAGTGATAAAAGGCTATAAAAAACATATAAACAAAGTAAAAATGTGGAAAACTATGTGGAAAAAGAAAAGGTATAAAAATAATGTGAACTTTGTTTAAATGCTTCCACTTTTTTAAATTTATCCACAATGATTTTTATTTGATTGAGACATACATTTATTAATTTTTACACACATTTTTTTAATTGAATCCACCGTTTTGTGAATGGTAGAAAATTAGTAGTTTTTATCAAAAATGGATAAGTTGGAAAGAAAACTTATTTGACTTATATGTATAAATACATATATAATTTATCACGCACTTGTTAAAAAAGGAGAGAAGTTATGAAAAGAACATATCAACCAAGTAAATTACACAAAATGAGAACTCATGGTTTTAGAGCCAGAATGTCTACAGCTAACGGAAGAAAAGTATTAGCTGCTCGTCGTAGAAAAGGAAGAAAACAATTAGTCGTTTCTTTATAAGTTTTTAAATGAAGAAAATTAACCGTGTTTTAAAATATCAAGAATTCCAAGAGATATTAGATTCACATGTTTTCAAAAGAAATGATCTTTTTAAAATTTATTATCGAGAAAACAAATACGGTTTTGAACGTTATGGACTTCTAGTTACTAAGAAAAACGGAATTGCTGTAATTAGAAATAAAATTAAACGACAAGTTAGAACAGTGATTGATAAAGTTAGTGATTATTCAAAATCATTAGATGTAATTGTTGTTGTATCAAAACGATATGATGTCAATCAATTTAAAGAAAACGAGAAAGAATTAACCACACTTCTATCACAAGTTAGGAGCGAATATGAAAAATAAAAACAAAAAAATTGTTGGAGCATTTGCTATTGCTTTTACTCTTGGTTTGCTTACTGCTTGTAATTCATTTTGTAATGATCAAGATTCTAGTAGTTATCGATATGGTTACGATTCGATAAATACTAGTTTTTTTGATGAAAAAAATGATGCTTTAGAGTATGCAAATAGTTTTGTTACTGAAGGATATGAAAAAATAACAGAATCATCAGATTTTGCTAAAAAAGCAATTGATGAAAATGGAAATGAAACATATTTTATTAGTGAAACTAAATCTTTTGATGGGGAAGGAATGTATTATATTCATCCATGCACTATTAGTGTTCCATCAACAGAAAAAGACGATAATGGTAGTCCAAAAAGTTATTTAACCTTAACTTTTAGTAAAAATTCATTTATAAAAAGTTTAGAAACAACTGCAACAAGCAGTTATATTAACTTACCTTATGGAAGTTTTTATACAGATATTGATGAAAAAACAATTACTTTAGCACTTGAAAAAGCAAAAGCTGCAGGAGATGCTAATTATAAAAATGCTGATGTTGGTTCATTAAATTTTAAAACTTTATATGGTTATAGTTATGAACAATATAAAACTTATATTAGTGATAAAACAAATAAAACTTTATTGAAAACTATGCTTGAAGGCGGAACAGATAATATTGGTAGAAATAATTCATTATTAGTTAAGTATGGATATTCTAAATTTTATAATGAAGATGATACTTCTAAACCATATGCACTTTTAGAAAAGTGGAATGACCAATTGATTAGTGAAAAAGGTAGTCAATATGGTATGAATAGCGACTTTTTAGCATTATATGAAAAAACATTAACTCAAAAAGTTTCATCACTTAAAACTTGTATTTCCATTGATGATGGATTATATGGACACATTTCAACAGATCCATTAAACGAAACAGTTTATGTTACAAATAAAGCTGAAGGCGGATTCTTTGCAAATTGGGGTAAAGCTTTCAAAGAACACGGATTTTTAGAGGGATTACTTGTTTATCCAATTGGTTATGGAGTTGAAAACTTAGCTCATTCATTTGGTTTGAATGGTTGGGGACAAATTGGTGCTGTTTTAATTATGACAATAATTATTAGATTTATATTCATGTTAATTACATTACCATCTACAATTTCACAACAAAAGATGACATATTTACAACCTGAAATTGCAAAATTACAACAAAAATATCCAAATTCAAATACTAATCAGTATGAAAAACAAAGAATGGCTCAAGCTCAAATGGCTTTATATAAAAAGAATAAAGTACATCCATTTATGTCAATTTTAGTAATGGTTATTCAATTCCCATTATTTATTTCAGTTTGGAATGCTATGACTGGGGCTGCTTCTTTATCAAGAGATAGTGTTTTAGGATTATATTTAAGTGACACTATTTGGGGAACATTAACTAATGCATCTGGATGGCCTGCATTACCAGGTTGGTGGACTGCACTTGTCTTAATTTTACTCATGTCTGCATCACAAATTATTGCTATGATGTTGCCACAATGGATTAACAAAAAGAGAACAAAGAATATGCCAAAACTCGGTGTTAATCAAGCTCAAAATGATAGTCAAAAACAAATGAAGATGGTTAGTTGGGTTATGACTGGTATGGTCATTATTATGGGCTTCACTTTACCATCAGCTATGGGTGTTTATTGGTTTGCTGGTGCTATTTTCTCAATTGCACAAACCCTTATTACTCAAGCAATCATGAAAAAGAGTATGAATAAAAAGAAAGAAGATAGATAATTATGAAATTATATACAGCTAAAAATTTAGAACTTGCTCTTGAAGAAGCAAGTAAAGATTTAAATATACCTGTTGAATCACTTCTTTATACAGTTGAAGAAGAAAAACGTACATTATTTAGTAAAAAAGTCACTATTAGTATTAGTGAAATGAGTGATGTTGTTGAATATGCTGAAGGTTATATTAGAGATGTTATTCACGCTTTAGGTCTTGATGTAAGTTTAAAAACTTTATATCAAGGAGAAATTATTAAGATTTTAATTGAAACAAATCATAATTCATTATTAATTGGAAGAAATGGTGAAACATTACAATCTTTAAATGAATTAACAAAACTTGCAGTTAGTGCAAAATTTAAAAAGAAGATTAGAATCTTGCTTGATATTGGTGAATATAAGGATAAGAAATATACAAGAGTTGTTTATGCTGCAAAGAAAACTGCTCATGAAGTTCAAAAAACTCATATTGATGTTAAGCTTGATCCAATGACACCAGATGAACGTAAAAAAGTTCATAATGCATTAGCCTCATTTAGAAATATTAAAACTGAATCAGTTGGTGATGGTAAAGATAGAGCTATTGTTATTAAATATGCTCCAACTCAAACTGTAAATAAAACAGAAAATAGTGATTCCACCACTACATCTGATGATGTAACTGAATAGTTTATTGTTTTATAGTAAAATAAATATATGTTTGAAACGATTGTTGCGTTAGCTACTCCTCCAATGAGGAGTGCTTTGGCTATTGTTAGATTGTCTGGCGACAATTGTTTTGATGTTGCTTCTAAGATTTTTTCTAAAAATTTAAATAATGTTGAAAATAATTCTATTATTCATGGATATATAAAGGATAATAGTCAAATTGTTGATGAAGTTATTCTTTTAGCATATAAAAACCCAAAATCTTTTACTGGAGAAGATTCAGTAGAGATTATTTCTCATGGTTCTCCACTTATTACTAATAAAATTATTGAATTAGCAATTAAAAATGGAGCAAGAATGGCTGAAAGAGGAGAATTTACTTCTAGAGCTTATCTTCATGGAAAGATGGATCTTATACAAGCTGAATCAATTAATGATTTAATTAATGCGGAGACTGAAGAAAGTAAACAAATTTCCTTAATGTCTTTAAATGGAGAAACTAGCAAATTAGTTTTACCTTTAAAACAATCTCTCGGAGATTTACTAAGTTTAATTGAAGTTAACATCAATTATCCAGAATATACAGATATAGAAGAGGCAAACGAGCAAAAAATATTAACTGTTTGTCAGGAAAACATTAATTATATTAATAAATTAATTGAAAATGGACAAAAAGGGAAAATAATTAAAGATGGAATTAAAATTGCTATTGTAGGGAAACCAAATGTTGGTAAATCTAGTATCTTAAATGCATTGATTGGTGAAGAAAAAGCAATTGTAACCGATATAAAAGGAACAACTAGGGATGTTGTCGAAGGTAAATTTGTTTTAAATGGAATTTCTATTAATCTTTATGATACAGCGGGAATTAGAGAAAGTGATGATATAATCGAAGAAAAAGGTATTGTTAAGAGTAGAAAAACATTAACTGATGCTGATATAGTGATTGCCGTTTTTGACTCCACTACTTTTGATGATGAAGATCATAACATTTTAGATTTAATCAGAAATAAACAAAGTATTATTGTTTATAATAAAAAAGATTTGATTAAAGACAAAAAAACAGATAAAAATGTTTTATATATAAGCGCTTTAAATAATGATGTTGAACCTTTAAAAGAAAAAATTATTAGCGTATTAGGTTTAAAAGAAGAAAATTATAAAAATCCATCTATTAACAACTCTAGGGAAATTGGTATTTTAGAAAACATCAAGGAATCATTAAGAAAAGCGTTAATTGATGCAAAAAATAACGTACCGGTTGATTTAATTAATGTAAATATTCAAGATGCTTATTTGAAAGTTCTCTCGTTGACTGGCGAAGATCACGATTTCGATATAGCTAATGAAATATTCTCAAGGTTTTGTTTAGGAAAATAATTATGATTTTTGATACTCATATACATTTAAATGATGAAAAATTATATTCAAACTTAGATGAATATATTAAATCAGCACAACAAAAAGATGTTGGAAAGTTTCTTTGTGTTGGATGGGATTTAGAAAGTTCAAAAAAAGCTATCGAAATTGCACATAAATATCCAAACGTTGTATATGCTGCAGTCGCAATAATGCCAACAGAACATAAATCTTATAATGATAACTCAATTGAAGAATTAAGAAACCTAGCTAAAGATCCATGTGTAAGGGCGATTGGTGAAATTGGGTTAGATTATTATTGGGAAAATTCCCCTGAAATTAAAGAGAAACAAAAGAAAATGTTTATTGAACAAATAAAATTAGCAAATGAATTAGATTTACCTATCTCAGTTCACTGCAGAGAAGCGGTTCAAGACACATATGATATACTTAAAAATTTTCACGTGAAAAGAAAAAGTATACTTCACTGCTATTCTGGTAGTCTCGAAATGGCTAAGCTTTTTAAGGACATAAATTTCGTTTTTGGGTTTGGCGGAACATTAACATATAAGAATAATAAAAATGCTATAAATACATTTGATAATATAGGACTTGAAAATGTTGTGTTTGAAACTGATGCACCATATCTTCCACCACAAGATCATAGAGGAAAATTAAATAAACCTGAATATATTTATGAAACGGTTTTGTTTGCATCCAATCGAAAGAATATGAATATTGAAGATATGGAAAAAGTGACTACAGAAAATGCAAATAATATTTTTTCACGTGGAAAGAATCAAGTATGAAAATTAAAGAATTAATAGTGGTTGAAGGCAAATCTGATATTGATTTTTTATCATCGTTTTTAGATGCTGATTTTTATCAAGTTCATGGAAGCGCTATTAACAATGAAGATATAGATTTTTTATCTAAAGCAAATGATAGTAGAGGAATAATTATTTTAACTGATCCTGATTTTCCAGGCATACAAATTCGAAACAAAATTAAAAATAAAATTCCAACTGCAAAAGAAGCCTTTGTTAGAAAAGAAGTTTCAATAAAACATCATAAAGTTGGTGTGGCCGAATCTACAAAAGAAGAAGTTTTAACAGCTCTTAATAATGTTATTTCGTTCTCAAAAAAAGATGAGAATGGAAAACTTAAGAATATTGATTTAATTGAACTTGGATTAAGTGGATCTGAAAACTCTGTATTATTAAGAAAAAGAGTTTGTGATAAATTACACATAGGGTTTTCAAACTCAAAAAATTTATTATTAAAACTAAATTCATTAAATTTTACTAAAGAAGATTTATACAAAATTATTAAAGGATTGGAATGATATGTTAACAAGAGAAGAAATTAAAGATTATTTTCAATTAGAAAATTCGCATGCAAAAAAAGAACTTGGTCAAAATTTTTTAGTTAGCCAAAAAACTATAGATGAAATAATTAATTTAATAAATTTAAAAAGCGATGATATATTGCTGGAAATTGGTCCTGGGTTAGGAGCTTTAACAAATGATTTAATAGGTAAAACTAAAAATTACACAGTGGTGGAATATGATGCAAAATTTGTTGATTATCTAACTAGAGCATACGGAAACAAAGATATTAAAATTGTTAAAAACAACATTTTAAAATATAAAGATTTTACTGCAAACAAAGTAATTGGTAATTTACCTTATTATATTACAAGCGATATTTTGCTTTATATTGCTACTCATTTTGAAAACCTTGAAAAAGCAGTTTGTATGATTCAAAAAGAAGCCTTTGAGAGAATTACAGCAAAAAAAGGGACTAAGGAATATAATGCTTTGAATATTATCCTTGAATATACATTTAAAATTACAAAAAATATGAATGTTCCTAAGACAAACTTTTTTCCTATGCCACAAGTTGACTCTGTTGTTTTAACATTTGATAAGAGGAAAGATATTGACAATTCATTTATAAAACCATTATTAACATGTACAAGAGCAATGTTTTTAAACAGGAGAAAAACAATTTATAATAATTTAAATAGTTTAGTAAAGGATAAAGAAGTGACTTCAAAAGTTTTAACTGATTTAGATCTTTTGCCTACAACAAGAGCAGAAGAATTAGATTTAAAAGATTTTATCAGTTTAACAAACGAACTCTTGAAACTAGAAGTTATCAAATTATAATAATTAAGTATGATTGAAAAAGCTTATGCCAAAATTAATTTGGCTTTAAATGTTAAAGATAAAAGAGGTGACGGATTTCATAATATTGAAAGTGTTATGTTACCTTTAAAATTGCATGATTCTATTGAAATTGAAGTAAGAGATGGAAAAAATGGTGACGATTTTATTGTTTGTGATAATTTTAAGGTAGGAATTGCAAAATATAATCTTTGTCATAGAGCAATAGAAGTTGCTAGAGAAATGTGGGGTTTTAAGGAGAGTTTTGATATTCATATACATAAAAGCATTTTCTTACAATCTGGATTAGGTGGTGGAAGTTCTGATGCTGCTGTTGTTTTAAAAGCAATTACTAAAGCACTAAAAATTAAAGTTAAAAAAGAAGAGCTTATTGAAGCGGCTTTAAAAATTGGATCAGATGTCCCTTTTATGTTATTTAACAAACCATCTTTAGTGACAGGAATTGGTAATGTCATCGAAAATATCGATATAGCTGATACTTTCTATGATTATTATGTTTTGTTATGTAAGCCAAATGAAGGCATTTCTACAACAAGAATTTATAGTGAATTTGATCAAATAAAGAATCCAGAACATTTTGATATAAAGAAGGTAGTGGAACTCATTAAAACTGATGACCCTGAATTAAAAAATTATATTGGAAATAGCTTAGAAAAACCTGGTTATTATATTGTTCCTGAAATTGAAAATATTAAAAAAACACTTCTTGAAAGAGGATTTGATATGGTTTTCATGACCGGTGGTGGAAGTTGTGTTGTTGGTCTTACTAAAAATAAAAAATTAGCTAGAAAAACATTTAAAGAATACTACGTAAATCCTAACTATGAAGCAGAATTGACAAAGTTCTTAAATCAAAACAAAAAATAAAATTTTCACTTATGAAACGGTGTTGTTCATAAGTGATTTTTTAAATTGAGGCGAGAACGTATATAGTTTTTCAAAATTTTGCATTAAAAAAGTCCCCATTATTTTGATGAGGACTTATTGTTTTTAAAAGTTATTTTTTAGCTTTTTCTCTCTTAACTTGAATTTCAGATTGAGCGGCTGCAAGTCTTGCAATTGGAACTCTGAATGGAGAACATGAAACATAGGTTAAACCAGCTCTATTGTAGAAATCAATACTGACTGGATCGCCACCAGTTTCACCACAAACACCGATTGTTAAATCTTTATTTGTTGCTCTTCCTCTTTCAACAGCAATCTTGACTAATTCACCAACACCTTCGATATCAACAGTTTGGAATGGATCAAATTCATAGATCTTCTTTTCTTGATATGCTGGTAAGAATTGGTTGCAATCATCTCTTGAGAAACCAAGAGTTAATTGAGTTAAATCGTTAGTTCCAAAACTGAAGAATTTTGCTTCCTTAGCAATATTTCCAGCTTGTAAGCAAGCACGTGGAATTTCAATCATAGTACCAACTTCATATTTTAAAGTGTGGCCTTGTTTCTTCATTTCTTCTTCAACTGCTTCAACAACAACATTCTTTGCAAATTTGAATTCTTTTGTTTCGCCTGATAATGGAATCATAATTTCTGGTTCAATGTCATGGCCTAATTCTTTGCTTGCTTTTAATGCAGCTTGAATGATAGCAGTGGCTTGCATTCTATAAATTTCTGGATATTCGATACAAAGTCTAACACCACGGAAGCCCATCATTGGGTTGGCTTGATGTAATTGATTAATTCTATCTTTGACTTTATCTTCACTAACATTTAATTTTTCAGCAATATCTTTGATGTTTTGTTCATCGTGGATATCTGGTAAGAATTCATGTAGTGGTGGATCGAGTAAACGAATACAGACATTATCTTCTGGACAAGACATATACATTTCATAGAAGTCTTGAACTTGATATGGTCTTAATCTTTCAAGAGCTGCAACACGTTGTTCAGTTGTATCACTTAAAATCATACTTCTCATATTTAAGATACGATCTGTTCCAAAGAACATACGTTCTGTTCTACAAAGACCAATACCTTCGCTACCAAATTTCTTAGCATTGGTGGCATCTAATGGTGAGTTACAATTTGCTCTAATCTTGAGTCTTCTATATTTATCAGCCCAGTCCATAATACGACCAAAGTCGCCACTTAATGAAGCTGGAACCATCTTAACAGCACCATAATAAACTTCGCCAGTTGAACCATTAACACTGAAGACATCTTTTTCTGTATAAACTTTATCGCCAATAGTTAAAGTTTTCTTTTCTTCATCGATAATTGCATCAGTTGCACCAGCAACACAGCATTTACCCATTGAACGTGCAACAACAGCAGCGTGTGAAGTCATACCACCACGAGCAGTTAAAATTGCTTCTGCATTAACCATACCAATAATATCTTCTGGAGATGTTTCGGCACGAGCTAAGATGACTGGTCTTCCTGCTTCTTTTTCAGCTTTTGCTTCTTCGGCAGTAAAGACTAAGTGTCCGGTACCTGCACCTGGAGATGCTGGTAAACCATGTAAAATAGCGGTTTGTTTCTTTAATTCGGTTGGATCAAATGTTGGGTGTAAAAGATCGTTTAATTGTTTTGGTTCAACACGTAAACAAGCTTCTTCTTCATCAATTAAACCTTCATCAACTAAATCACAAGCGATTTTAACAGCAGCAGCTGCGGTTCTTTTACCATTACGAGTTTGTAAGAAATAGAGTTTTCCATTTTCGACGGTATATTCCATATCTTGCATATCTTTAAAGTAATTTTCCATCTTCTTGATAGTTGTCATGAATTGTTCGTAAACATCTGGCATTCTAGCTTGAAGTTCACTGATGTGAAGTGGAGTACGAACACCTGCAACAACGTCTTCACCTTGTGCGTTTGGTAAGAATTCAGCATAAATCTTGTTTTCACCAGTTCCTGGATCACGTGAGAATGCGACACCAGTTCCTGAAGTTTCGCCTAAGTTTCCAAAGACCATTGATTGAACGTTAACAGCGGTTCCCCATGAATATGGAATACCATTCATTGCTCTATAAACGTTAGCTCTTGGGTTGTCCCATGATCTGAAAACTGCGGTAACAGCTTCATGTAATTGAACTAATGGATCACTTGGGAATTCTTCGCCAAAATGTTCTTTATAGTAAACCTTGTATTCTTTAACTAATTCTTTAAGTTGTTCAGCTGTAACTTCAGTATCGAGTTTGTAGCCATTATCTTCCTTAATTTTATCAAGCATTTTATCCATTTCTGTTCTTGGATATCCTTTAGCGATATTTGTGAACATTAAAATGAATCTACGATATGAATCGTAAGCAAATCTCTCATTATTTGAGACTTTAGCAAGTAATTCAACGGTTTCATCATTTAAACCTAAGTTTAAAATGGTGTCCATCATACCTGGCATAGAAACACGAGCACCGCTACGAACTGAGACGAGTAATGGATGTCCATTGCTTCCGCCAAAAGTTTTTCCGGTTTCTTTTTCGATATTTTTTACGCCTTCATCAACTTGCTTCAATAACCATTCTGGCATTGTCTTGCCACTTTCATAATAGAGTGTGCATGCTTCAGTTGAAATTGTGAATCCTGGTGGGATTGGAACACCAGCATGAGTCATTTCAGCAAGACCATTGCCTTTTCCTCCGAGAAGATTTTTACCTAAACCATAGGCCTTATCGAAGGGAAATACATATTGTTTTTCGTTTGCCATTAATATTTCCTCCTATTGGCAGTTGTTTTTTCAACGCTTTTAAATTATATCAAAAAAGCATCTATTTTAATATCTAATATTAAAATAATGTCAATAAATCGTTTTTGTGCTTATAAAACAAAAATAAAAAGGAGGTTTTAATCCTCCTCTTTTTTTAAAAATTAATACCAAATCCAAGTTTGATAAGCTCGAATACACCGAAATAAATTAATAAACTAGATACATCAACAATTGAGGTAATAAGTGGTCCACTCATTAAAGCTGGATCTTTTTTAATTAACTTAGCAAACCATGGTAATAAGAATCCAAAAAATTTAGAAATAATGATTGTTATAAATAATGTAATTGCAACCAACAAGGCAATACCTGAACGAGCTTGGAATAAGTCCCAACCCTGTAAAGTGGTTCCTTGAGGGCCTGAATAATCTACTAAATGTAAATACATTTCAATCATGAACCAACACCAAGCAAAAACCATTGTGATACTTGCAACAATCACAGAAATTCTAAGTTCTTTCCATAAGACTTTAAAGAAATCTTTTCCAGAAAATTCATTTAAAGCAATTGATCTAACCATTACGCTAGATGTTTGAGAACCTGCATTTCCTCCTGTATCCATAATGGTTGGAATAAATGCACTCAAGATTGCAACTGTTGCGATTTGTTCTTGGAAACCACTAATAACAATAGTTGAAAAAACATCAACCACAAGCAAAATCATAAGCCAAGGGAGACATTTTTTCGCCATTTTCCAGATACCAGTTTCTTTATAACTATCTTCAAGTGGATTGACACCTGCTTGCAAGGATAAATCTTCATCAGCTTCTTTTTGAATAACATCAACGATATCGTCAACTGTAATAATACCAACTAAACGCTTGTCATCATTTAAAACAGCAATAGCATTTAAATCATATCTTCGAACAAGTTGAGCGACTTCTTCTTGGTCAGTATTAACATCAACCGTTACAAAATCTTTGTTCATAATATCTTCAAGTTTTTGTTCGGGTGAAGCAAAAATCAAATCATCAAGATCTACAGTTCCCATAAAATTTCTTTTGTTATCTTTGACAAAAATTGTATAAATAGTTTCCGCTTCCTTACCAATCTCACGAACTTTATCAATTGTTTCTTTAACTGTTAAAGTATTAAGAAATTCAAGAAATTCAGTGGTCATAATTGAACCTGCAGAATCATCTTTATAATTTAATAATTTATTGATTATTGTTCTATCTTCTTTTGTTGAATTTTGAAGAACTTTTTTAACTAAATTTGCAGGCATATCTTCTAAAAAATCAACAATATCATCATTAGAAGATGCTTCAAGAAGTGTGGAAACTTCTTTATCTGACATAAGCTTAATTAATTCTTCTTGTGTATCTTGGTTCAAATTACAAAATAATTCGGCTGTGTGCTCACTTTTTACGACTCTAAAAATTGTAATTAATTTTGATTTGTCTTCTAAATTATCGCAGGCTTCAGCGATATCAATTTCCGGGTATTCATCAAATAAGCATCTAATATCTTGATACTTTTTCTCTTCAATTAATTTTTCAATCATTTCAGAAGTAATTTTTCTTTTTACTGTTGACATACTTTAAACCTCCTTTAATTATTTTTAACACTGAAATTATATACTTTTGGACCTTTAGAAGTAACTACAAAAAAGAACTTTTTATTTAAATTTATTGTCTTCTTATTTAAAATAATTATATGGAAAAAAATAATAATAAAAATGTAATCACAATTGATTACGGTACACAAAGTGTAAGAGTTTCGATTATAAATGATAAAGGAAAATTTCTTGCATTTGAGCAAGAAAAATATATCACCCCATACTTTTCAACCAAACCAGGATATTGTGAACAAGATCCAAATTACTATTTTGATTGTATGTGCAAAGCTGCAAAAAGATTGGCTGAAAAGAATAAAGATTTAATTCATGAATGCATAAGCATTTCATCAACATGTTTTAGAGATTCTGTAGTATTTTTAGATGAAAATTTTAAACCTGTTCGACCATCAATAATTTGGTTAGATCAAAGACAAGCAAAATTAGAAAGAAAAATACCATGGGTATATAGTGTCGCTTTCTTTTTGGTTGGAATGCAAGATACTGTTACTTTAAATAGAAAGAGAACGCCTGCTCTTTGGGTTCAAGAGAATGAACCAGAGATTTGGTCAAAAGTAAGATATTATGTTCCAATGAATCTTTATTTAAATTATTTATTAATTGGTGTTTTAAAAGATTCTGCAAGCAATATGATTGGTCATTTCCCTGTAAATTTCAAGAGTGGCAAAAATTATTCCAAGAATGCACCTAAAGGTTGCATATATGGAGTTGATCCAGAAATGGTTCCTCTTGCGAGTAAAGTTGGTGAAGTAATTGGTTCAATAACAAAAGAAGGAAGTATAAGAACTGGTTTCCCTGAGGGACTTCAATATATTACAACTGGATATGATAAGAGTTGTGAAGCTTTAGGATGCGGAGCAATAGATAATTCATTTGCTCATATTTCTTATGGAACGGCATCAACAATAGCTGTTGTTAGTAAAAAATATTTTGAACCAGAGCCATTTTTGCCAGCATACAAAACTTGTTATCCAGGATTTTATAGTGGCGAAGTACAAATTTATAGAGGGTATTGGATGATTCGTTGGTTTTCTGAAGAGTTTGCAGAAAAGCAATCAGTTGAAGCGAACATTGAAAATATGGCTGTTGAAGAAGTTTTAAATAAAAAACTTATGGAAATTAAACCAGGATGCGATGGGTTGGTATTACAACCATATTGGGGACCTGGTCTTTCAAGGCCTTTAGCAAAAGGAGCTATTATTGGTTTTTATGATGTTCACACTAAATATCATATCTATAGAGCAATAATTGAAGGAATAGCGTTTGCTTTAAAAGAAGGTTTATCTTCAATTAAAAGAAAAACTCATAAACCAATTAAATTTATCACTGTAAGTGGAGGGGGATCAAAATCAGATGCGATTTGTCAAATAACTGCTGATATATTTGATATTAATGTTTTAAAATCAGAAACATATGAATCTTCTTCTCTTGGATGTGCTATGTCTCAATTTATATCTTTAGGAGTTTTTAATTCTGCGGAAGAAGCAAAAAAGGCTATGGTAAGATATGAAAAAACATTTGTTCCAAACCCAAAGGCAGCAGAAGAATATAAAGTCTTATACAATTCGATTTATAAGAAAATTTATCCAAGATTAAAAGGGGTTTATAAAGAACTTCACGACCTTCAAGTAGATGCATTAGAAAAAGAATAAAAACATTGGAATTTTAAAAAAGAGGCCGAAACGTATATAGAAATTTAAAAAAACAAGAGTTTTAAGCAATAAAAAATGTGAATTTAAAATCACATTTTTTTATTATCAAAATCGTTATTATGAATAAGGATTATTTATTTGAATATGCAAGATTTCCTTCAAAATAAACATTAGAAACTTTGGCTGTATGAATAGTATCGACTGCCATGGTTGAGATGTCTTTATCAATATATATGAAGTCTGCATATTTCCCAGTTTCAATTGACCCTCTTTCTTTATCAATTCCTAATAACTTTGCGCCATTTATTGTCATAACATCTAAAGCTTGATTAAATGTAATAAATTCATCTGAAGAGAAAGATCCTATTTCTTCTCCTGGGAAATTATCTTTATTTACTGTTCCATTAATTGCAATTTCAATAAGATCTACGACGTTTGTTGCGCCTTTTCCAATTGATGGATAATCTGAAGATGAAGCCATGACAATACCTCTATTAAGTTGAGATTTTAAAGGATAACCATGTTTGTACCAATCGAGCGAAGGGAATTTAGATTCGATGTCTTTGTCTCCATCAAAACCTTCACTTGATTTTACATAGTTACGCCAACCAATATTAGTTGCAGAAGATATGTTGTGTTTGGCCATTAAATCCATTGTATTACTTGTAAGACCAAAACAATGGCCTAATGAGTTTTTAACACCTTTTTGAGCAGTACTTTCTGCATTAACCATAGCATTTACAACTTGTGCAGTTGCAGCATCACCTGAAGCATGAACATGAACTGAAATGCCTTTTTCATTTGCTGTCTTAACAAGATAATTCATTTGCTCATCTTGCCAAACTTGAGTTCCATGTGTTCCATCTTTATATGAGTCAGTTATCCAACCAGACATTGACTCAACACATTCACCATCTGCAAAAAGTTTGATACAGTCTGGATTAAATCTAGTTGTGGTATATTTGTTTTTATATGAAACCATTTCATCAATACATTTTTCATATTCTTCATCAAATGGATCGATTTTGTAAGTTGCTTCTAAACAAATATCTAATCCATATTTTTTATCATATTCGCTAATGCCAATGAAAGCTGATTCACCAAAATATGTTGTATAAGCATCTAAGTAATATGTGTAACCACCAGAATGAAGTTTTTCTTGACCAATTTTTATGGCGTTTTCAAAATCACTAGCAGTAATAAAGTTAGATGTTTTTACAACTTTATTCATAACATAATTCATCGCAACATCAGTTGCTAAACCAAGTAAATTTCCTTCGTCATCTTTGGAAAAAGTGCCACCTTCAATAACAGTTTCACCAGTCAATCCAGCTTCTTCAATCGTTTTTGAGTTCATAAAAATGTTATGACCAGTATTATCTATTAAAACCATTGGTTTATCATTGCAAATTTTATCTAATTGTTCTCTAATGTTGATTTTGTTTTTAATGTTTGTGAGTTCAACATTATTCCAACCATATGTTAAATAAAGATTAGAAGATGGATTTTTTTCAACAGTTTCTTTTGCAAAATCAAGCAATTTATCAATAGTTTTTACATCTAGGTTAATTAGACCCAATGCTGTTAAAGTCGAAACCATAATGTAATGTGCATGACCTTCAGTGGCTCCAGGCATAACGAAACCATCGCTATAATCTAAAACTTGTGTTGTACCTTGTTTGACATATTTTTTTGCTTCATCTTTAGTCCCGGCATAAATATACTTGCCATCTTTTACGGCAAATGCTTCTACATAATCTTGGTTACTATTAGATGTATAAATTTTCCCATAAACAACAGTATCAGCTATAGTATTTTGTTCGTTACAGCTTGTTAAACTAAATGCACCTAAAATGGCTGGTATAAGTAATAATTTACAAACTTTATTTTGTTTTTTCATTTTTTCTCCCTTGTTAATAAAATTCTAAATAGATAATCATGTGTAATATTTTATTAAAAAATAAAATTCAGATTCGTGCATTATTATATTAAAATCGTTTTTCTAAGTAAAACGAATAATAATAATCATTAATTTTTTGTATAATTATAAATTAGGTGGAGGTTTTTATGAAAACTGAGAAATACAATTTAATAAAATCATCGATTTGTTTTGACAAAGATGATTGTTGTTGTGGTTGTTCATCAAATATTGCTGATTATGTTGTTTATGGGAAAATACGCACATCAAATAAAAATCACGATTATGTCGAGGCTTTTGCAGTTAAGGGAGATAAATTTATTTATGTTGGCGATAAAGAAGGTTCTAAGAAATTCATTAAAGATGGCATTACTAAAATAATTGATAAAAGCGATGGTTTTGTAATGGCGGGAGCTACTGAAGGTCATGGTCATTACATTATGTCTGCCGTTATGCAAACAAAAGGATTTATTTCTTATACCAAAACTCTTGAAGAAACTTTTGAATATTTAAAAAATACAATTAAAAATAATCCAAACTCAAACCTTTATCTTACATATGGGTGGGATAATGTAAAATTAGGAAAAGTTAAAGGGACTACCGATGTTAGAAAAATTTTAGATGAAATCTGTTCAAATAAACCTGTTATTATGATTGATGATACTGGTCATAACATTTTTATGAATTCACTTACAATTGAAAAAGCAGGACTTACAAAAGACACTTCCATTGAAGGCGGATTTATTTCAAAAAATGATGAAGGTAGATTATTAGGTCTTGCTAGCGATATTGCAATGAATTATGTACTTAATAAAGTTTTAAAACCTTCAAATTTCCTTTCACCTAAAGATTTTGAAGAGGCTTTACAAGGTTGTGAACAACTTTTGCATTCTCTTGGATATACATCCTATTTTGATGCATATACATCTTATTTTGGGGAATCAGCTTTTAAAGGCATTAGCGAATATGATAAAAAGCATGGATTAAAAGTATATATTGAAGGTTCATATAAAATAGATCCATTTGAAGATATTGATAAAGGTCTTGAAGAAACAAAACTTTTCAAGGAAAAATACACAACAAAGAGATTTAAACCAGATATTGTTAAATTATTTGCAGATGGTGAGTGTGTTGAGTCAATGTCTGGATGGGTAATTAAACCATATAAAGATGGAACTTATGGAACTCAAGTTTGGAAAGATGAAGCAATGTTTGAAACAGTTAGAAAAGCAAATGCTATGGGTCTTTCTGTTCATGTTCATACATCTGGTGATGGAGCAACATCACAAGCAGTTAATGCATTTGTTGCAGCAGAAAAAACTGCAAAGGATGGAGTTATTAATTCTTTAGCGCATTCAAGACACATTACAGAAGAAACAAAGAAATTGATGGCTGAACATAAAATTCCATCATCAACAAATATTTGCTGGAGAATTTATCCAAAAATAGAAGAAGAACATATGCATAAAGCTTTTGACTATGATTGGTACATTCATGGTTATCCTATGAAATCACTACTAGACAAGGGAATTATTATGAGCAGTTCTACTGATTTCCCATCAAATGCTGGTGGTCCATGCGATATACCAAATATTATGGAGTTGGCAGTAAATGGAACTGTTGATCCAGAATCTTATCCTTTAGACCAATTAGGACATCTTAGTGAAGATGAACAAATTACATTAGAAGAAGCTCTTGATGTTTTTACCATTAATGGTGCAAAACAATTGGGTATAGAAAATGAACGTGGTTCTATCGAAGTAGGTAAATTTGCTGATTTCCTCTATCTTGATAAAGATCTTACAAAGCTTCCTTTAAACGAAATTCATAAAGCAAAAATTGCGGAAGTCTATTTTGAAGGAAAATTAGTTTATAAGTTATAAAAACCAAAAAGAGGCCGAAACGTATATTAAATTTTAAAAAAATGCACGTATGACATTGGTCATAAAACGTGCATTTTTTATATATTAACTATCTTCTTTTTCGCTCGTTTGAGCCATTGGGTTTGTTCCAGAGAATTGTGAATTATATAACTCTGCGTAGAAACCATTTTTAGCTAACAATTCTTTATGATTTCCGGTTTCAACAATATGACCTTTTTTCATAACAA
>CAVFXI010000011.1:0-4165 GCA_963626345.1 Gemmiger formicilis
GACCTATTATGGTTGACGATACTAAGATTCAAGTTGGATACAATAAATATGAAATATCATCATTTGTACCAGCTGCAAAAAGAGTAGCATATAACAATTGTCCACATGCTCAAGTATGTGAAGATTGTCCTAATGCAAATAAAAATAAGTAGATTCGTGCTACTATTTTTATTTGCATCCAAAATTGAGGGTTACGTCCTTCATGATGGCAATATTAAAAAAAGGAGAAATAAAATATTTTCCATATTTTATTGCATGTGTTTTTAAAAGTTGTAATACTAAATTTTGTAATTTATGAATTTGTAATTCATGAATTACAAAACTGCTGATACTAAAAAAGATGGAATCTATCCATCTTTTTTTAGTTAATGTTTTACAGTTTCAAGAGCTCTAACTTGTTTGTTTTTGGAATTGTCTTCGTAATGAACTCCAGCTTCTTCACAAATATTTTTAAGTGATTCTTTTGCTTTATTTAATGAATTGCCTTCAAGTTCAAGTTCATAATCGGTGATTCCATTATAAGTGTTTTTATCAATTGCAAAATCACCTTCGTTTTTAAAGTTCTCGATTTCAATTCTTTCAGTTTTTAGAGTTGTTTGAATTTTTAATTCATTTGGATCAATGTTGAGCATTGTGATGAACTCTTTTATACCACAATTTGGGAATGTCCCATCGTCTCTAAAAGATTCATATTCTCTCCAAGTGATTTTTTCATTCTTTTCAAGCAATCCCTCAGCTAATGGACATTTTAAATTAATAATAAATCCATCATCCTTTTCTCTGATTCTTAATCCAAACCCAGTTTTATTAAGTTTTAAATCATTTGTATCGATATAATGATTAACTTGTTTAATTCTGTCGTATTTGTCAGCATGATAGTAATCAATAATTTTGTTGTAATCTTCTTTGCTTATTAGACACTTAGCTTCAATTTCAATATTAGTTGCCATTTTTGTTTCCCTCGCACGTAAATATGATACAATAATTAAGAATTCTTTTAAAGAAGAAGGGTAGATATTTATGTTAGAAGTTTTAATGAATTTTAGTGAATTTAATAGTAATTATTGGTGGGTATATTTAGTTGTTGTTTTTATAATTTCACTTTCTTTTTTGTTACTTTTAATTACAAAAAAGAAAGAAGCTGATAAAAGAAAGGCTGAAATCAAACAAAATGCAGATTTGAGCAATGTTTATTCATACTTGGGAGATAAAGATAATGTAATTTCTCATGAACTTAAAGGAACAAGACTAACTTTAGTTTTAAAGGATTATCAAAAAGTTAATAGGGATAAATTAAAAGAGATAGGAGTTGAAAGAGTCCTATCTATGTCAAATAAATATATATTAGTTGGCGAAGCAAAAGATTTAGAAAAGATTAATAAGAATTTAGAGTAAAAATAGTTTATATGGACAAAAAATGTCCAGATAAATCATTTAATTAGTCCTAGTATTTTTAAGTCTTCTTTAATTTCTTCTACTGGTAGCCCCATTACATTATCAAAACTTCCATCAATATTTTTAATGATATGTTCTTTATAGTCATCTTGAACAGAGTAAGCACCAGCTTTATCTAGAACGTATATATCTTTTACGTATTGATCAATCTTTTCGTCTGTTAGTTTATTAAATGTCACGTATGAAATAACTTCTTTTTTGATGGTGCACTCATGAAAAATAATAGTGTAACCCGAGATAACTTCATGTGTGACATTACTAAGTTCATGAAGGAACTTTTTAGCTTCTTCTATATTTTTAGGTTTTCCATATATGGTGTTATTATAAAAAACAATTGTGTCAACGCATATTAAGCAATCATTTTCGTCAATTTTATTAATTAAAGATTGTGCTTTATTGAATGATTCTTCAAGAGCATAATGTTTTGTACTTTTTGATAAATTTTCTTCATTAAATAAAGGAGCGATTATTTTAAAATCGCTCGTTATTTTATTCATTAATTCTTTTCTTCTTGGTGATGTAGAACCTAAAACTATCATAATATTAAGAATGTTTATTCATGATTAAAGGAATAATCATTGGATTTCTTTGAGTCTTCTTGAAGTAATATTTTGAAACTATACTACGGATAGTATTTTTAATATCATTAAAAGTAACCTTATTTGTTGATAAGAGTTCATTTAATCCTTCTTCAACTTGCATTTGAGCATGTCTTACTAAATGGTCTTCATTTTGACCATAAGAAACAAAACCAACCGTTTGTACTTTTGGTGTACATAATAATTTATTAGTTTTACTATCAAGTAAAATAAATACACTAACCATGCCATCATCTTGAAGGATTTTTCTATCTCTAATAACAGCGGTGGAAACACCATTTGCATCGTTACCATCAATATAAACATCTTCTGCTGGGATTCTTTCTCCATCTTTAATAGTGTGATTTTGTAAAATTAATGTATCGCCATTTCCTAAAATAAAGATATGATCTTTTTCCATTCCTAACGAAACTGCAAGATCTCCATGTAATTTTTGCATATGATATTCACCATGTGCAGGCATGAAATATTTTGGTTTAAATAATTTTAAATTTAATCTTAATTCTTGTCTTGAAGGGTGACCTGAAGAGTGGATATCGCTAAAGATAGAATTTGTAATAACATTTGCACCAAATCTTGTTAAATTATTTACAACCTTTTGGATTGAAACACCATTTCCTGGAATTGGAGATGATGAGAAAACAACGGTATCTCCTGGTTGAATTCTTAAATCTTTTAACATTCCATTAGCAATACGACTTAAAGCAGCCATTGGTTCACCTTGGCTACCAGTACATAAAATAACTATTTCACTATCTGGAATTGATTTAACTTCGCTTACTTCTTTAATCATATCTCCTGGAATTTTGATATATCCAAATTTTCTTGCGCAATCAACAGCATATTCCATAGATCTTCCAAGAATAACAATCTTTCTTTTATGAGAAATAGTTGCATCAACGATTTGTTGAATACGTGAAATATTACTTGAGAAAGTTGAAATAATAAGTCTTCCTGGAGCTTTATCAAAAATTTCATTAATTGAGTTAATAACGTTCTTTTCGCTTGGAGTCCAACCTTCTTTTTCAGCGTTAGTAGAATCAGCAAGTAAAAGATCAACACCTTCTTCGCCAAGTTTTGTCATCTTTGCAAGTTCAATATCTGGTCCTACTGGAGTTAAATCAATTTTGAAGTCGCCAGTATCAACAATTCTTCCTTCGCTTGTGTCGACACAAATTCCAAAAGAATCAGGAATTGAGTGAGTAACTCTAAAGAAACTAACATTGAATTCACCAAGTCTTAAAGTTGTGTTTTGATCATATTCAACTATTTTTATATTTGTTTTGATTTTTTTATCTTCTAATTTTTGTCTTATTAAAGCAGCTGCAAGTTTAGGAGCATAAATTACAGGAACATTAATAGATTTAACTAAAAAAGGAATGGCACCGATATGATCTTCGTGTCCGTGGGTAATTAAAAGACCTCTAACTTTATTATTGTTTTCTTTTAAATGTGTATAGTTTGGAATAACGTAATCTACTCCAACTAAATCATCTTCTGGGAATTTAACCCCAGCATCAATAATAATTAAATCTTTCTCTGATTCGATACAATACGTGTTTTTTCCAATTTCTCCTAAGCCACCTAAAGCATAGATTTTAATTGGGTTCTTAATAAAATTACTCATAAATAAAACATTCCTTATTTCTGCTATTTTCCCTTTGTTGACCATATTATATTCAAAATGGAGTTAGATAACAAATATTAAATAAAGAAAAATAGAAAATATTTCAAATATCAAATATTAATTTGATATTAAAGTTACTATTTATATTACAATTTTAATTAAAAATAGTTGTTTTAGTTTAAATTTACAAACTAATTATAATTTTTTATCTTTAAATAAGATTTCATTTTGAGTAGAATATTTTATATGAATATTAGGTATAAATTGTGTACAAAGGTCACAATCTCTCTAGCCTTAAGCCATAAATTAAGGACTACCTGTTCAGAATAAAATTTGTTTAGAATTTATTGATGGACAGAAATGATGAAAACATACCTAATTTTTTCTTTATATAGGAGGATATATTAAAATATGAAGAAAATGTCTAAGTTGATGTTTGTTGCAGCCGCTACTCTCTTAGTTGGTGGATTAGCAAGTTGTGGTG
>CAVFXI010000012.1:0-21924 GCA_963626345.1 Gemmiger formicilis
CAATCAAAATAGTGATTTGAAAGTAAAAGTTCAACACTAGTTCTTCTTGCAACAATTGCCTCTGGATCATTTATAGAAATATGCATTCCATCACTAATTGGATAAGCACATGATGGAACAAGTCCTCTTGCGCCATCAACATGAACTAAACAAACTCTACAAGATGCCAAAGAACATTTCCCATTTTTCCAACTACATAATGTTGGAATATTATATCCGCATTTTTTTGCAGCTTCTAAGATTGTTTGTCCAGCTTCAACTTCGTAAGGTCTATTTTCAATATAAATTGTAATTTTGTTTTCCATATTCTTTCTCCTTACTTCTTATAAACAGCACCAAATCTACAAACTGCCATACAAGTTCCACACTTGACGCACTTTGATGTATCAATAACATATGGTTCTTTACCAACTACACCACTAATACAACTTGTTGGACAATTTCTTGCACACATTGAACACTTTTTACATTTATTTGGATCAATATGATATTGAATTAAGTGTTTACAAACACCATTTCTACATTTCTTATCTGTAACGTGTTCAACATAAACTTCATGGAATTTATCAAGAGTTGATAAAACTGGATTTGCAGCTGTTTGACCAAGACCACAAAGAGCACCAGTTTTAATAGTTGATGCTAAACTCTTCAAAGTTTCTAAATCTTCTAAAGAACCATTTCCATCTGTAATACGAGTTAAAACTTCAAGTAATCTCTTTGTTCCAATTCTACATGGAGTACATTTTCCACAAGATTCATCGCAAATAAATTCAAGATAGAACTTAGCAACATCAACCATGCAATTATCTTCATCCATGACAATAGCACCGCCACTACCCATCATTGAACCAGCTTTAACAAGTGAGCCATAATCAATTGGAGTATCAAGTTCTTTTTCGGTTAAACATCCTCCACTTGGGCCACCAGTTTGAATAGCTTGGAATTTCTTATCATTAGTAATTCCGCCACCAATATCATAAATTAATGTTCTTAAAGTAGTTCCCATTGGAACTTCAACAAGACCAACATTTTTAACTTTTCCACCAAGAGCGAAAATCTTAGTTCCTTTACTATCTTCATCACCAATTTTTGCATATTCACTTGCGCCATGTCTGATAATCCATGCAACATTAGCCAATGTTTCGACATTATTAATAATTGTTGGCTTACCCCACAAACCACTTACTGCAGGGAATGGTGGACGTGGACGAGGCATACCTCTTTTACCTTCAATTGAATTTAAAAGAGCAGTTTCTTCGCCGCAAACGAAAGCACCAGCACCAAGTCTAAGATGACATCTAAACGAGAATTTACTCCCTAAAATATTGTCTCCAAGTAAACCAACTTCTTCAAGTTCACTAATAGCTTTCTTTAATCTTTCAACAGCTACTGGATATTCAGCACGAACATAAAAATATCCATCGCTTGCACCAATTGCATAACCAGCAATCATCATACCTTCAATAACATTAACTGGATTTGCTTCTAATATTGAACGATCCATGAATGCACCTGGATCACCTTCATCACCATTACAAACAACATATTTTTGTTCGCTTTGTGAATTCAAAGCGAACTGCCACTTTCTTCCAGTTGGGAAGCCAGCGCCACCTCTACCTCTAAGACCACTAGCAAGAATTTCATCGACTACTTCTTGTTGTGTCATGTGTAATACTTTCTTTAAAGCTTCAAAACTATGATTACCAAAAGCTTCATCTAAATTTTCAGGATTAATTGTTCCTGAACCATGTAAAACAATTCTTTCTTGTTTTGCATAAAATGGAATATCATCTTGTTTTTGAATTCTTTCGTGAGTGTTTGGATCTTCATATAATAATTCAGTAACAACTTTATGATTAATAATATCTTCATCAAAAATTCTAGCAACATCACTAACTTTAACAGCTCTATATAAGGTATCTTCTGGATAAATTTTTACAAAAGGACCTTGTGAGCAGAAGCCAAAACAACCAACAATATTCGCTTCAACTTGACCTTCTAAATTATGATCTTTGATCATTCTTTGAAGTTCAGCTAAGATTTCTTTTGATTCACTACTTAAACAACCTGTTCCACCACAAACCACAATATGGCGTTTCCCGTCTTGACCACTAAATTTTTTCTCTAAGCAGTCAACACAACTAGCTATCTTTTTGTCGAGTACAGCTTCACTTTTAATTAATTCTGCCATATGAGTTACTCCTTATCTCTATATTCTTGAATAACTGCTGCAACCTTATCAACAGTCATCTTTGGATAAACTTTACCATTAACTGATAATGCAGGAGCTAATGCACATGCCCCAATACATCTAAGTCCATCAACAGTGAACAAACCATCTTCTGTTGTTTCACCTGGTTTAACATGTAATAATTCTTGGAATTTATCTTCAATATGTTGCCCACCCTTAACGTAGCAAGCTGTACCAATACAAACCCCAATAACATATTTTCCTTTTGGATTTAAACTAAAGAAATTATAAAAAGTGACAACTCCATAAATTTCACTTACAGGAATCTTTGTTTCACCAGAAATAATTTCTTGAACTTCAAGAGGAATATAACCATATTCTTTTTGAACATCACTTAAAATCAACATCAATGGTGAAGGTTCATCTTTATAACGTTTACAGATGCTCTTCACTAGATCTATTGCTTCTTTTCTTAAGACCATATTTCACACTCCTTAAACATCAATAATTATACAATTAAAAATACTGATATCAAAGCACAAATCGTTGTTTTTGGCATATTTAGCATTGACAATACATTCATTTTTTGATATCAGTATTTTTTACTGAATGGTTAGTTAAAATTAACCAAATTATTTAAGCATTAATTTATAGATGTTTATTGCGTCATTTTCATCAATTTGTTTGAAATTTCCTACTTTTGGTTGGTCAACAAAGAGGTTTTTTGCAAGGTAAGGAATATCTTCTTCTTTGGCTCCAAGTTCTTCAAAATTTGTTGGCATCTTTAAAACATCATGTAAAAATTCTTTATATTTTTTGATACCAGTAATTATGACTGATTCCTTATCATTTTCATTTTCTCCAACATGCATAATTCTAGTTGCAAAACAATAAAATAAATCAATGTCAACCTTGAAATTGTATTGCATCCAGGCTGGGAAAACCGTTGCCAATCCTGCACCATGAGTCACATCATATTTTGCAGATAATTCATGTTCTAATTTATGGGAACACCAATCTTGAATTCTATCTACGCCAAAAATATTATTGTGAGCCAATGTTCCAGCCCACATAATATTACTTCTTGCCCCATAATCTTTTGGATCTTTTACAAGTCTAGGAACAGAATCAAATATAATTGATTGAATAACGCCTTCAATCATTCTTTGTGAAACAAAACAATCTTTTGATTTTGAAAAATACCTTTCGAGCAAGTGTGAAATAATATCGGTTATACCAGCAGAAGTTTGATAAAATGGCAATGAATAAGTGAGTTCAGGATTTAAAATAGCAAACTTTGGTCGTTCACATTCTGAACTAAATCCACGTTTCAACCCTCTAGATTCAAATGAAATAACTGAATTTGTTGAAGATTCACTACCTGCAGCTGCAATTGTTAAAATAACTCCAATTGGTAAACAATTTGGATAAGGTTCTTGCTTTTCAAATAATTCAAAAAAATCACCTTCATAGTAATATCCAAGTCCAATAGCTTTTGCACTATCAATAACGCTACCACCACCTACAGCAAGTATAAAATCAACTTTTTCTTTTCTACAAAGTTCAATACCTTTATAGACAAGTTCATCCCTAGGATTTGGTTGAACTCCACCTAACTCAACATACTTAATATCTACTGATTTAATACTATCTATAACTTTATCGATTAAACCAGATGACTTTGCATGGTTCGAACCATAATGAATCAAAACTTTTGTTGCTCCATATTTTTTAAGATATTTACCAACTTCACTCTCGGTATTTTTCCCAAAAATATATCGAGTCCCATTATAATAATTAAAGTTTTCCATAACCTAACTCCTTCTTTAATATATAAACATAAGCTGCTTCTAAAACTTCTTTATCACTATCAAAAGTTAGTTTTTTAATAGCTTTAGGATAATCAGCCCAAATAAATCCAACAACTTCATCATCGTGTAAATCTTTAGGTTTTTTATATTCTTTTAATTTTGCTACAAAAAACACAACATCTTTCATAACACCTTCTTTTGGTGAATAAGTAATAACTTTTCTAAAACCTGTATCAATCTCAGGATTTAATGATGTCTCTTCTAAAATTTCACGTGCTGCAGTTTCTTTTTCAGTCTCATCACCTTCGACATGACCCTTAGTTAAACTTGTATGACCAAGCCCCATTTTAGACAACAAAAAAATAATTCGATTATTTTTCATTGTATAAATTACAGCTCCACAACTCTTTTCTTTTTCCATAACAAAATTATTATATATCGAACTTATGAAAATTCCATCTTGTCAAAAAATTTTTTTAATGCATAATTAGTTCATTCAAAGGAGGAAGGCAGAAATGAAAAGATTTGTAAACAATATATTTTGTACTTCCTCGTACTATTATTGCAGCTATAGATAAAAATTAACTTTTTTATTTTTTGGTTGCACTTAAGTAAAGGAGTTAATTAATATGTCCTTGCTTAAGTAATAATATGTACTAATGATTTTGAATTGTTATGACCTAAGCTTGGAAAATGGCTTAGGTTTTTATTTTATCGAAAGGAATTAAAGGTTTATGAAAAAGAGATTATTAGTTATTGGAGCATTAGCATTTCTTGGATTCAACACTTCTGCTTGTGGATCATCAAATGTTAAAAATGTTGGAATTCTTCAAATTGCAACACATGGTGCACTAGATTTAGCAAGAGAAGGATTTATTGAATCATTAAGTGAAAACGGATTTAAAGAAGGCGAAAACATTAAATTCACTATTCAAAATCCAGAAGGAGATTCTTCTAAACAAATTTCGGCAGCTAAATCACTTGTTTTAAATAGCGATTTAGTATTTGGAATTTCAACAGGTTCTGCTCAAGCATTAAAAAATTCAGCTATGGATTTAGAAAAAGATATTCCTGTTTTATTTAGTGCTGTCACAGATCCAGAAGATGCAAATCTTGTTCCAAGCAAAGAGTATCAAAATATTACAGGAACAAGTGATGAAGGTGATACTGAAGTAAACGTTGAATTATTCACTCATTTTTCATTCGTGGATAAAATTGCATGTATGTATAATACTGCTGAATCTAATTCACAAATTCAAAAGGAAGAATGTAAAACAGCATGTGCTAAATTTAACTTACAATATGAAGATGCTGGTATCACAAGTGCTACTCAAATTGCATCATCTTTTAATGGATTAGTTGCAAAAGGGGTTAAAGGTGTATTTATTCCTACCGATAATATGATTGCCGAAAACATTTCATTACTAAAAGAAATTGCTATTGAAAAGAAAGTAGTTCTTGTTTGCGCTGATACTACAGTTGTTGATAATGGCGGTAGTTTAGGATATGGCGTTGATTATAAAGAACTTGGTAAACAAACAGGTGCCATGGCTGCAAAAATCCTTAGTGGATCAAAGAAAGCGCAAGATATACCATTTGAAAAAACAAATAAATTTTCTTTAAAAATTAACAATGAATTCTTTAAATCATCTGGAATTGAAATTCCTAGCGATTTAAATAATTAGAAAAAGGATTTAAATATGAATTGGCAAGCAGTTGGATATTTTTTATTAACAGATGCACCTATCCAAGGATTAATATGGGCACTATTTGCTCTTGGTGTATTTGTTACTTATCGTATTTTAGATGTCGCAGATTTAGCTGTTGAAGGAGTTTTTCCATTAGCAGCAATTACTTCTATATTCTTTATTAATCTCGGTGTAGACCCACTTCTTTCACTCTTGATATCTATTTTAGCAGGCGTGATTGTCGGCTTTATTAATGGCGCATTACATATTTATTTAAAAATTCCATCATTATTAAGTGGAATTATAGTAATGATTGCGCTTTATACAGTGAATGTTGTAATTAGCAAAGGAAATATCTCTATTGATTCAGGAAAGCAAACTATTTTTTCAATCTTAAATCAATTAGTTGGAAATAGAATATTGAGTCAATTTATTATTTTGGCATTTATTGTTGCTGTTATTTTCTCTCTTGTATATTGGTTTTTTGGAACCGAATATGGTTTATCCTTGAGAGCATCAGGGAAAAATAAAACAATGAGTAAAGCTAATGGGATTAACACTCATTCTAGATATATTGTAGGAATGATTATTGCAACAGCATTTATTGCTTTAGCAGGCGGACTTTGGGGACAAGTCAATAAAGCCACCGCTACTGATAGTGGAAAAGGTACAATCGTTATTGGCTTAGCAATTGTTTTCCTAGGAGAGATTATTTTTGGAAGAAAATTAACATTTAAGAAAAGTTTAATTTCAATTGTAATTGGTAGTTTAATTTATTGGTTAATCATGGATTTTATCTATTCAATTCCAGGATTCAATACAAATTACACATTCTTAATTCAAGCAATTATTATTACTCTTGTTGTTGCTGCTCCAAGAATTAAAAAATGGTTTTCAAAACTAAAAAGGAAAGAACCAATGGTTGAAAGCGAGGAAGCAAAATTATGATAGAACTTAAACATATTTATAAAGATTTTAAAACAACAAGCACTTCTCACCCAGTTAAGCATGTTTTAAAAGATATTAATTTAAAAATTAATGATGGTGATTTTATAACAATTATTGGTTCAAATGGATCAGGTAAATCAACATTACTAAATACAATAGCAGGATATTTTAAACCTACAAGTGGTGAAATTTGGTTTGATAATCTTAATGTTACAAATTTAAACGAAAACAAAAGAGCAAAATATGTTGGAAGAGTTTTTCAAGATCCAACACTAGGTACAATTGGTGATATTTCAATTGAAGAAAATCTTGCTCTTGCAAGAAATAGAGGTAAGAAAAGAGGCCTTTCTTGGGCTCTAAAGAAAGATTATTTAGAAGAATATAAAAAGATTCTTGAACCATTAAATTTAGGAATTGAAAATAATCTTCATGAACCAGTTTCATCATTATCTGGTGGTCAAAGACAAGCTTTAACCTTAATTATGGCTTCACTAGAAAAACCATCAATTTTACTTCTTGATGAACATACTGCCGCTCTAGATCCTAAAACATCTAAAACAATCATGAATCTAACAACTAAGATTGTTGAAGAAAATCATTTAACTACTTTAATGATTACTCACAACATGAAAGATGCTCTAAAATATGGCAATCGACTTATAATGATTAGTGATGGAAAAATCATATTTGATGCTACAAGAGAATCAAATAAGAACCTTACAGTCGAAGATTTATATGCAAAATTTGAAGATGCTGAAGCCTAAAATTCGGCATCTTTTCTATTATTTTTTACCGATTTTGAGTTATCCACATTTAATTTTGACACTGTAAAGAATTATTTTTTGTCAGTGTAAAACTACTAATCATTAAAATATTTACTAGATAAGTACTAATTACACTCTTTTTGCTCATTCAAATTATTTGCAAGTTTAAATTTAAAAATATTGAAATTTTTCCCGTTTTTAAAAATTAATTTCTCATTTAAATTATATTTACAAAAGATTGACACAAAATTCTAAGGGTCAAGATTTCTGGCCCTTATATTTTAGTATCAACTTTAATTAACTATTTAGAGGGAGACGATTTATGTTAAGTGTTAAAAAAAGAGATGGAAGTATTGTTGAATTTAGTTTAGACAAGATTGAAAAGGCAATTGAAAAAGCCTTTATTGCAGAACACGCTGGCTATACTCAAGAAATTATTCAATTATTATCATTAAAAGTTACAAGCAATTTTAATGATAGAGTTAAGGGAGATGTTATTTCAGTTGAAGATATCCAAGATTGTGTTGAAATTACATTAATTCAAGCAGGATATGTTAAGGTTGCTAAAGCTTATATGCTTTATAGACAAAAACATACTACTTTACGTAATATGGCTTCCACTACTCTTGATTATAAAAAATTAGTTGATAACTATTTAAAAGTTTCAGATTGGAGAGTTAAGGAAAATTCTACTGTCACCTATAGTGTTGGTGGTTTAATTCTTTCAAATAGTGGCGCAATCACTGCTAACTATTGGCTAAGTGAAATCTACGATCAAGAAATTGGTGATGCTCATAAAAATGCAGATATTCATATTCATGATTTAAGCATGCTTACTGGATATTGTGCAGGTTGGAGTTTAAAACAACTCATTAAAGAAGGATTAGGTGGTGTTCCAGGAAAGATTTCTTCAACTCCTGCAAGTCACTTATCTACTTTATGTAATCAAATGGTTAACTTCTTAGGTATTATGCAAAATGAATGGGCTGGTGCTCAAGCATTCTCAAGTTTTGACACTTATCTTGCTCCATTTGTTAAAAAAGATAATTTATCTTATAAAGAAGTTAAACAATGCATTCAATCATTCATATTTGGTGTTAATACTCCATCACGTTGGGGAACTCAAGCACCATTTACCAATATTACCCTTGATTGGGTATGTCCAAACGATCTTGCAAATTTAAATGCAATTGTTGGTGGTGTTGAACAAAACTTCAAATATAAAGATTGTAAAAAAGAAATGGATATGGTCAATAAAGCCTTCATTGAATGCATGATTGAAGGTGATGCAAATGGAAGAGGATTCCAATATCCAATTCCAACATATTCAATCACTCGTGATTTTGATTGGTCAGAAACCGAAAATAATAAATTATTATTTGAAATGACCGCTAAATATGGAACTCCATATTTCTCAAATTATATTAATAGCGATATGGAACCAAGCGATGTTAGAAGTATGTGCTGCCGTTTAAGACTTGATTTACGTGAATTACGTAAAAAAGCAGGTGGATTCTTTGGAAGTGGCGAATCAACTGGTTCAATTGGTGTTGTAACAATTAACTTACCTCGTATTGGTTATCTTGCAACTGATAAAGCTGATTTCTATGCTAGACTCGAAAAATTAATGGATATCAGTGCTAGAAGTTTAAAAATTAAACGTGATACAGTTACCGCTTTACTTGAAGCTGGTTTATATCCATACACTAAGAGATATTTAGGAACATTCAACAATCACTTCTCCACTATTGGACTTGTTGGTATGAATGAATGTTGTTTAAATGCACGTTGGGTCAAGAATGATTTAACTCACAAGAATGCACAAGATTTTGCTGTTGAAGTCTTAAATTTCATGAGAAATAAATTAAGTGATTATCAAGAACAATATGGCGATTTATATAATCTTGAAGCAACTCCAGCTGAATCAACTTCTTATCGTTTAGCAAAGCATGATAAAGAAAGATATCCAGATATTATTACTGCAAGTGGTATGGACAATGAAAAAACTCCTTATTATACAAATAGTAGTCACTTACCAGTTGGATATACCGAAGATGTCTTCACTGCTTTAGATGTTCAAGACAAACTTCAAACCTTATATACATCAGGAACTGTCTTCCATACTTTCCTTGGAGAAAAACTTCCATCATGGCAAGCATGTATGACATTAGTTAGAAAGATTGCTGAAAATTATCATATTCCATATTTCACAATGTCTCCAACTTATTCAGTTTGCGAAGATCATGGTTATATTGCTGGTGAAGTTCATAAATGTCCAGTTTGCGGAAAAGAAACTGAAGTCTACTCACGTATTACTGGTTACTATCGTCCAGTTAAAAATTGGAATGCTGGTAAAACTGAAGAATTCAAAGATAGAAAAGAATACACTCTTAATGCATCTCATTTCTCAAGCGAAGATGGAACAGTTTGTCATGACGAGCATCATGAATCTTATAACCATCCAAGCGTAAGAGAAATTACCTTATTTTCAAGAAAAGATTGTCCAAATTGTAAGATGGCAAAAATGTTACTTGATAAAGCAGGTATTCAATATAGAGTAGTCGATGCAGAAGAAAATATTGATGAAACAATGAAATATGGTATTAAGAAAGCTCCAACTTTACTTGTACCAGATGGAAATAGTTATGATGTTTATGAAAATGCATCATTAATTAAAGGATTTATCGAAGAATCTCATAAGGATAACTTATAGATTATGATAGATACAATTATTATTGGTGGCGGTCCTTCAGGAATGACCGCCGCTTTATATCTATTAAGAGCTGGTAAATCTGTATTAATTCTTGAAAAAGAAAACTTTGGTGGTCAAATTGCAAACTCACCAAGACTTGAAAATTATCCATCAATAAAAGCAATAAGTGGTTCAGAATTTGCAAGCAACTTATTTGATCAAGTTATGGAATTAGGGGCAAAGTTTGAACTTGAAGATGCTAAAAAAATCACTAAAGATGGTGATAAATTCATAGTTGAAACAAATTATGGCACACATGAATCTAGATCTGTCATTCTTGCAACAGGTTGTGAACATCGAAAAATTGGTGTTGATAGAGAAGCAGAACTTACAGGAAAAGGTATCTCATATTGTGCAACTTGTGATGGTGCATTCTTTAAAAACCAAGATGTTGTAGTTATCGGGGATGCAAATACTGCACTTCAATATGCAATTAATTTAAGTAACTATTGTAAAAATGTTACAGTTTGCACATTGTTTGGAAAGTGGTTTGGTGAACAAACTCTTGTTAATACATTATTATCAAAACCAAATGTCCATGTCGAACATTTTTTGAACTTAATTAAGTTTGAAGGCGATAAAGAAATCGAAGGACTTGTATTTAAAAATACGCAAACTGGTGAAGAAAAAGAAATTAAGTGTCAAGGTGTCTTTATTGCAATAGGTCAAATTCCATGCAATGAAAATTTTAAAAACCTTGTAGACTTAGATAAAGGATTTATTGTTGTAGATCAAAATATGCAAACTAAAACTCCACTACTTTATGCCGTTGGTGATTGCCGTAAAAAAGATGTTAGACAAGTTGTTACCGCTATTAATGATGGAGCGATAGCTGCTGTTAATATTTCGAAATTATTAGGATAAATAACAAATTTCTCCTTATTGAATATTGCCACTACTGTGGCAATTTTTTTATATATCTTAATAAAAGTTTATAAAAACAATTATATAATCACTATTTTTGATTTATTAAAACAGTTAAATACATGTTCGTGAACAGGAGTTAAAAACATTTGAATAATTAAAAGTTTAATAAACCTTCATATTTTGAAAAATATTAATAAAGTTTCATATACTTTCATATTGAAATAAGAGCTTCAAAATTTTTAAAGATTATTTGCAATATAAATAAAAACTAGACCGATGATAATCAAAATCGTCGGTCTATTTTATTTATCGTCTATTTCATATCCTCTAAGTTTTACTTCTTTAATGTATGGAAGCAAAATACTTTTAAATCTCATCGCATCGTTGAGAGGAACTTCATGAAGAGAAGAATCGATACAATGGCCACTATTTTTGAATTCTTGAAGATAATATCTTTTTGCACCTTGAATCATTTTAGCAATATTTTTAATATCTTCATCAGTATGAAATTCTCTAACTAAAGTAGTTCTAAATTCATAATCAACTTCACCACTAAGCAAATAATTAATCGATTCTAATATTTTGTTAGAATCATAACTTTCTAATCCAATAGTTTTAGAATATCCTTCATAAGAATTTTTAATATCCATTGCAACATAATCTATAAGTTTTAAATTAACTAATTCTTTTACGATATCTGGATTAGTTCCATTAGTATCAAGTTTGATCTTATAACCTAACTTTTTAATTTCATATAATTTTTCTTTTAAACCAGGCATTAAAGTAGGTTCACCACCTGTAATAACAACCGCATCTAACATTCCTTTTCTTTTATTTAAATAATCTAATATTTCATCAAAAGGAATGTAGTTAACATTTTTAGCATATATTACTAAATCACTATTATGACAAAATGGACATCTAAAATTACATCCAGCAGTAAAAAGAGTACATGCTACTTTGCCTTCATAATCTACTAAAGATATTTTTTGTAATCCTGCAAATTCCATATCTATATATTAGTAAAAATAACGGCTATATGCAAATTTATTGAATTTAAGAGAAATATCAGATAAAAATTTAAAAGTAAATATAACGTTTTAATACTCTTTTTAGGCAAATATAGAACGTTTTCAAAAAAATGTCAAAATTGAAATTCTATATTCAATTTTGACATTGTATTGATTTAATCGGTACTTTTAACAAATTACATTAAAGCAAACTAAGTCCTCTTTACCTGTATTTTTAATTTCGTGACTTGATCCAAGTGGGCAATAGGTTGCTACTCCAGGTTTTAGAATTTCTTTAACTCCATCCGTATAAGCTTCACCTTCACCACTTATAACATAAATTATTTCTGAATTAGTTTCATGTTTATGAAGACCATTGGATGATCCTGGAATCATTCTTGTAAGCATTATTCTTTTATTCTTTTCATCATAAGCTCTAAAGAATACATCTTTATCTCCACCATGAAAATTTGAAATCTTTCCTTCTTCAATACTACTAAAATCTATTAGCATAATAATCTCCTCCAAATTAATTAAAATAATTAATTAGTTTTATATAATTAGAAAATCTAGGTAAAGTAAATTCTAATTTCCCGTAGCCTACAGAAGTTAGAATCTCTTTTTCTATCAGATTACTTCTTATTTTTTGGAAATAATTTTCCTTAAATTGTGATATCTCCATTATTTCTTTTGTTTCGCCATTTTTACTTTCGGCCAATGCATAGCAAAATCGTTTTTCAACATTTGTTAAATCCTTATAAATTACATCATATCCATTATTTTGCAGATATGAATCATATTTATTCAATAATTCATCATTTATTTCCTTTTTATCGCTTTCAAAGAAAAGATAACCAAGTACTTGATAAGCAAACGCATAGCCATTTGTTAATTTAGATAAAGAAACCGCTATAGAAAATGGTACATCTAAAAGTTTTTGATATTCATTTGCAATATCAATAAGGCTCAATGGAGACAAATTTATTTTAGGCGTTCTAGATAAAAAACTTGATGCATTCGAACTAATTAAAGAATTTATGTTATTCTTTAAACCAGTCATTAACAAAAATAAATTATAATTTTTCCCTATCATTGATTGATAAAAATTAGCAAATCTTTTTGTTTCAATTGAAGAAACTACTTCATCAATCGTAATAAGTATTTTCTTATTATCTTCATTAGCTTTCTTAAGTAACCTTTCAAAAATAATTTCTGGATTAGTTATGGTTTCTTTTTTTCCTATTTGAAGAGTAAATATTTTTGCATTTATGCTAATCGACCAATCCAAAAATAAGTTATATTTCTTGCCTTCATATAGAAATTTTTCTGAAAGATCTTTAACTATATTATTTTGGGAATTTGCATCCAATATTATCCAATCTTTAGATTTTGATAATTCTTCTGAAATTTGACGCAACATAACAGTTTTACCTGATCCCCTAATTCCAGTAATCAAATAAGCATATGTGGATGGATGTTCATTATTAAATGCATTAAATATTTCTTGGAATTGATCATATCTTTTAATAATGCTATATGGTGATTTACCAAACATTAAACTAAAAGGGTTGTTATTTTTCATAAAAACCTCCATTTTTTGTCATGATTTTATTATACAACTTAGTACAACTTTATACAACTTAGTACAACTCTTGAAAATTAGTACAACTTTATACAACTCTTGAAAATTAGTACAACTTTATACAACTTAGTACAACTTTTGAAAATTATTCTGACAATTAAAAATCTTCTTCGCAAATAGCAATATAATTATCATCAATTTTTGTTTCATTTAATTTCCAAATTCTTTGATCTATATTTTGTTTTAAAACCAAATTATTTTCATATGGGACAATTGAAACTTCATTCATATTAAAATTTAGTCCCTTTCCAATCGCCTTAAAAAAACTTTCTTTTAAAGTCCAAATTCTTGTGTATGCTTCATCAATATTTGTAGACTTTTCAATAAAATCTTTTTCTTCTTTAGAAAAACATTTATCAATTATTTTCTCGTTATATTTTCTTATTTTTTCAATATCGCAACCAACCTCTTTAGAAGAAATTACTGCAATTGAAGTATCGACAGAATGCGATAAATTAAATTTAATATTGGGATAATCTTTAAAATATGGTTTACCAAATTCATTAGTTTTTATAACTAAATCTTTTTCAATTAAACCAAATTCTTCTAAACCTCTATTTAAAGCAATCCCTGCCGCTAAAGATAATTTTTTATCTTTTTCATTAACAAAACTATTCGCTTTTTCAATTCTAAAAGCACTTAAGTCTTTAATATCTACTTTTTTAATAGATTTAATATTTACTAAATATAGTTTTGCCATAATTTATTATAATCTAAGAAACAATTTCTTCATTAGTAACATTTAATACTTTTTTATAATTATAAACCATTTCAAAAACAACAAATAAGCAAGTTAATAATTCAGTAATAGGCATTGTAAACCAAATAATATTAGGTTCAATTAAAGGAAGCAATAATGCTAATGCTCCACTAATTACAACACCTCTTGCAATTGAAATAATTAAAGAAACATAGCTCTTTAATATTGATTGGAAGAAATAAGTTGAATAAACATTAAATACTAATAAAACAAATGAAATTGCATATCTTCTTAAAATAGAAGGTGCAATAAGTAAGACTGAATCGGTAGGTTTCATAAAGAAACTAACAAGTTGGTTAGGAATCAAAAATACTAAACCTAAATAAAACGCGCCAAAAACAAATGAAGTAATTGTTGCATATTTATTAATTGTTTTGACTCTATCCATTTTATTTGCACCATAATTAGTTGATAGAATAGGTTGTGCAGCTTGACCTACACCATATCCACTACATTGAACAAATGTTGATATATTAATTAAAATTGCATAAACAGATAATGCATCAGTAGATAAATATTTCATTATCTGATTATTAAAAATAATTGTGAGAATACCCATAGCAAAATCAACTACGAATGTAGGAAAACCATTCTTGGCAATTGGCCAAAAAAGTCCAAAAACATCTTTTTCAAAAACAAGTTTTAAAGTATTCTTTTTTCTGAAAAAATGAATAAGCATAATTATTAAAGAAACAGCAGCCCCCATCATTGTAGCAATACCTGCTCCTTTAATTCCCATATCGCACACGAAAACAAAGAAATAATCACCTAAAATATTAAAGACTCCTGCTCCAATTACAGCAATTCCAGCAAGAATTGGATCATCATCGTTTCTTAAATAAGCAGAAATAATTTGTGTAAAAGCAAATACTGGTAATCCTATTTTAATATATGCTAAATATTCCTTACAAAGTGGTAATAAAGTATCATTAGCACCAAAGAAATATAATAACTTGTCTTCAAAAACTAAAACAAAAATCCAAGCAATTCCGGTAACAATAATTCCATAAAATATTGATGCAGTGAAATATTTATTTGCGAGCTTAGTATCGCCAGTTTTGGCTTTTGTATAAGCATACATTATTGATCCGCCAATTCCAATTAACAAACCAAGAGCATAAATTATATTCCATATTGGCGAAATAACCGCAAGTGCACTTGCACCATTTGGTCCATGATATTGACCAACCATAGCCATATCCACAAAACTATAGATAGTTGTAATAAGGGCACTACCAAAAGCAGCAAAAAGATATTTAAAATAAATTTTCTTTAAGTTTCCATTTAATAAATCCATGAATAAATCTCCTTTTAACTTAAATAAAAACTGGATAATATCTGGTATCCATTCCAGCATCTTATCCAGCATAATTCTTAAATAAATGCCCTCCGATGAACTTTGATATTCTTACATATTAAAATTCATAAAGCAAACACTTTTTAACTCAACTTAAATCTTAAAGTTGTAGGTTGATGATCACTATAAGAAAATCCCTTTGGTTCAATAGTTTTTGTTGTTGAAACACTTGTTACACTAACATTTTTAGAAACAATAAATCCATCAACAGTTGAAACAAATGTATCACCTGGAGTATAAACTACATCACAATCTCTACAAGATGGTTCATTATTAGCAGCATAAATTGTTAAAGATGAATCGAATTTAGATTCTTTATTATCATCAAACATATAACTAATCCAATCTGGTTTTTGTTGTTTAATGATATCTTTATAAGCAAAATTATCTTTATTATATTCAGGATACATAGGGTTATTTGTTAATAAATCATGGTTAAAATCTCCACCACAAACAACATAATTTCCTTTATTATATTCTTCAACCATAAATGAATTAAGTTCGGTGAGTTGCTTATTTCTAATAAGTCCACCTTCATCATAAGCACTCATATGTGAATTAATTAAAACAAGTTCTTTATCATTACTTGTTTTAATTCTATTAACACTAAAACATCTATCTAAATCAAAGAATTTAGAAAAACTTGTAGAAATTGTATATTCTTTTCTATAAGCACTACTAATTTTATATTTTGAAAAAGTTGTTAAACCAGCTTTACTTTTTCCATGAGGATCATTAAATGGATAAAAAAGATAAGCACTATCAAAGTTGATACAATATGTCGAATCCATCGAACTAAATGCATTCATGAATTCTTCTTTTTGATTAACATGGTATGCTCTATCACTATCTTCATCTACTTCTTGAATTGCATAAAAATCGCTATTTAAATTTTTGGCAGCAGTTATTGCTCCATTAATGTTTTTAATAACATCTTCTTTAGAAATAGCTTTCCCATAAGTTCCTTGAGTTGGATTTCCATTTGCATCATAACCAGTATCCATAAAGAATGTGTAATTATCGCTATATGCACCAAAACCAATATTATATGATGTATAACTTAATTCCTTATTAGTTTCTACTTTTTCTAAACTTGTTTTCGAAGTAACTTCAAGGTCAGTATCGCCAATTCTATGATATGATAAAGCAACATAACCAACATAGCTTAAAGCAACAACTAGTGGCACTAAAATCACACATGACAATGTGATTACAAGTGGTTTAACCCACTTCTTTTTCTTTTTATTTTCTTCCATAAATTCATCCTTAATAATTATGTAACGACTATAATTATATTTTATTACTTTAATCAAATATTGATAGAGATTTTTAAAGATTAGCATTTATAAACTTTTTCATGGATATTTCTTTAAATAAGATTCCTATTAATGTAAAATATCGGTCGTGACTAATAAATTGGAGGGATTTTAGATTATGAAAAATAAATTTATGTTAGGATTAACGCTTGGATTAGTTATGGTCTCATCAATTGGATTATCTTCTTGCAATACATCAACATCAGATGGTTTAAAACTTCGTTTATACGATAAATCATCTTTTAAAAGTATTGCTGAAAGTAAAGAAAGTTCAAAATTAGTTTATACAATATATATCAATTCAGATAATGAAACAGGGAGTGATATCACTTTAAAAAATACAGAATTTAAAGCTGTTATTAATGGGAATGAATATACTGCATTATATTTTGTTGATCAAACAAAGTATGAATATGAAGATGGTGTTTCAAAAACTTATATCTTAGAAAAATCTGAAACACATGTTGTAATAAAAAACGAGCATCAAACAGACTATATGGTTTCAACCACTGCTTTTACAATTGCTTTTGCAGAAGATATTAGAGAAAACGCTACATTCTATTACAATAATGACGAAATCAAATCACTATTTAGCAATTAAAATCATAATTGATTTATTATTGTCATTAATGAATTTTTCTTCGTCCAATCAATAAATTATCATTATTGATATATAAAAAAATCGCTGATTTACAGCGATTTTTTTAATATTTATTTAAATATTAGGCATTTTCTGGACTTAAGCATAAAAGCAAAATTCCACCAATGAAGCTTCCAAAGAAAATATTTAAAATGCCAAGAGCGACAGGTCTTTTTTCAATTGGTTTGTTAACTCTCTTAATTGAAAAAACTGTAAGCACAATTCTTAAAACTTCAAAAATAAGAATTACAACATAATAAGCAATAGCAACACCTGCAGTTAAACCCATAGCTTCAAATTGTTTAGCAACTTCTGCACTACCAGCAGCAATGCAAATAATTAAAACTAAACAAAGGACACCACATAAAGCTGCTATAACTAATGCAATAATTTCAAATACCTTAATAGCTGTTTTCATAAAATTTCTCCCTTCCTTTCAATATTCTACAATAAATAAGTTTATAAAAAAACATTAATGGAAAATATTTCTATTTAACACCAACCGCAAAATCAACCGATACATTATCCGAAAATTCTACATATGATATTGCTTGAACAACATATTTGAATTGATTTGGATTTTCAACATTTTTAACAACATAAGATGTTTCATTTGTATTATCTAGCATTCTAAAATTATTTGTTTCTGTATCATATTCAAAAATTTGATAAATAATTTTTTCATTTTCAAATAATTTATTGTCTTTAATAATTTCATTCCAAGTGAGAGCAATTGAATTTGTATCTTTTAAAGTAGCATTTACGCTAGGAGCTTCAAGAGTTGCAAGTTCAACTTTTTGCGCTGGTTCAATTCCGTTTTTAAGTCTAATAACTCTAAAACCAACATCATCATAAGTTTTAGAAATATCACGTTCTTCTTTTCTATTTTCAGTTCTGCAATCTGTTCGATCAGATTTATAACTTCCGCCTTTAACTTGAACCATATTTTCGTTTTTTGATGTAGTTGTCCATTCCCAAACATTACCCCAGAAATCAATTGCACCATGAGCACCTCTAGTAACTCCATCATATTCATAAACAGATGTTCTTCCAGGATTTATATTGTCAGCATTAAAATCAGCATCTTTTGGCATATGTCCTGCTGCTAATTCCCATTCGCTTTCGTTAGGTAATCTATAAGAATTTGTTCCATCTTTTTTAGTTAACCAATCACAATATTCAAGGCAATCATCGTATGAAACATAATTAACTGGATAATCATCTTCACCACTATTATAACTATTATTTGTCCAGTTAGTTGGTGCTTTATAGCCTGTTTCATCTATGAATTCTTTATATTCTTTATTTGTAACAGTAGTTCTTTTAATTTCAACAGTTAAACCTGCGCCCATAACTGGAATATATTCATATTGAGAAGCGTTTGCCGTTTTCCATTTTAATAATCTCTTATCGGTAAATCTTAACATACTACTATTAATATGTTCCCAATAAGTGATGTACATATCTTGAACAATTTCATTCATTTCAGCAACGATAGCTTCACCATTAGGTTTTCCTAAAGTTTCTTCTTTTAATTCTGCTAACTTTGTCTCTTTATGTACAAGAACTGCATTATAATTTTTAATAACACTATCTCTAAGCAAGAGGTAATTTTCTTCGGTTGGATCTTGGTTATAAGCTTGTATAAGTTCTTTTGACTCATCACTAAGTTCAGGTTGTTCTTTTTCAACAAAAGCATCTTCAACCCATTTAGCATAAACACTTATATCTTCAGTTAATGCTTTATTTATAAAAGAATCTTCTGAAATTAATTCGTTCCATACATCCTTATCTAAATACCATCCATTAAAAGTATAACTTTCTTTTGTTGGTTCTTCTGGCATTGTAATTTTTTCATTACCTTTTGTTTCAAATATTGAATAAACATTATCATCAACAATAAAAGTAATCTTATAAGTTGTTTCAGGTACATTTTGATCATCATCCTTCTTATCGTCATCCTTATTATCGTCTTTTTTGTCATCTTCTTTTGTATCGTCATTATTGTTGTTAGTTTGACCACTATCTTTTTGATTATTTTTAAAAATAAATGCTCCACCAATAACGCATCCTACAACAGCTGCGCATGATAAAACTCCTATTAAAACTTTCTTCATAAATTAATAACCTCTTTTTGACATATGTAATATAGCACAATTAACTAACGTTTGTTTAGTTATATAAGCCCAAATATGATAAACTATTTTTATCGAGAGGGAAATTTATGGATTACGTTATAGAAACTCAAAATCTAGTTAAACAATACAAAACAAAACGTGCTGTAGATAATATTTCAATCCATGTTAAAAAAGGCGATATTTATGGCCTTATTGGTAAAAATGGTGCTGGTAAAACAACCTTAATGAAGCTCATTTTAGGACTTGCAAAACCAACAAGTGGAAAAATATTTTTATATGGCGATGAAAAATTAAATGAAGAAAGAAGAAAAATTGGTTCATTAATTGAAGAACCAGGCCTTTATAAAAACTGCACTGCATACGAAAATATGGTTCGTTTTGCAAAATTATATGGAACAGGCACAAAGGAAATTAATGATTTATTAAAACTTGTAAATCTAGCAGATACAGGTTCTAAAAAAGTTAGTCAATTTTCACTTGGTATGAAACAAAGACTTGGTATTGCTATTGCTCTTTTAGGAAATCCAGAACTATTAATTCTTGATGAACCAATTAATGGACTTGATCCAGCTGGAATTAAAGAAATAAGAGATGTCATAATTGACTTAAATCATAAAGGAGTAACTTTTTTAATTTCATCACACTTATTAGATGAGCTTGCAAAAATTGTTACCAATTATGGGATTATTTCCGAAGGCTCATTAATTGAAGAAATCAGTGCCAAAGAACTTAACGAACGTTGTAGAGAATTCGTAAAGATAGGAACTAATGATAATAATTCCACTTGTGAACTTCTCAAAAAAGAAATTAAAGACATTAATTTAGAAAATAAACCTGATGGAATTTACTTATTAAATCACCTTAATGAAACTGCAAAGATTAATAAATTATTAGTTGATAAAGGAATTGAAGTTAATGAAATTGCGCTTCAAGAAAGCAACTTTGAAGATTACTTTATTGAGAGGTTAGGAAGATGAAAAACTTATTAAAATTTGAATTTCATAAACTTTTTAAAGCAAAAAGTTTTTATATTTGTACCGCAATTATTTTTTTAATGTCTTTATTAACTGTAGCGATTAGTGTTTTATTTTCTAATATTCAAGTTGAAGGAATGACTATCACTAAAGCTGGTCCTTTAGAAACAATGATTAATGCGATTAGTTCATCAAATTTCACGATGATTTCTGGCATTTTTGTTGCAATATTTGCCTGTTATGATTATGAACAACAAACAATAAAAAATGTTTATTCTCATGGATTTTCAAGAAACAAAGTTTACTTTGCAAAATTTATTGTTTGTATGGTAGCTACCCTTATTATGTTTGCTCTTACTCTTGCCTTTAATTATTTACTTGGTTTAGGTTTATTAAATGGACCTTATAAAGATGGTAATTATCTTGGCTTAATTTTAGGACAAATTATTTATTGTATTACTTATTCATCATTTATTTTTGCTTTAGCTCTCATTATTAAAAAGACTGGTTTTTCAATTGCATTAGCAATACTTGGACCATCTTTAATTACTTTAGTTATTACTTTAGTTGATTCACTTTTAAAATTAAAAGAGGTTAAGATTAGTTCTTATTGGTTTGGAAGTTTCTCAAGTGATTTAGTATCGCTTGCAACGACAAATAATAGACTTTCAATCGTTATTGGTCTTTCTATAGCTTATTGTGTTTTATTTGTACTTGGTGGATATTTTATAAACAGGAAACAAGAGAATTAATGGAATTATTTCAATTAATTCTCATCATAATGTGACCAAACGCTAATTATTTTTATAAATTTATTTTTTTCATCGATTTCATATACCAATCTATGTTTTAAATTTATTCTTCTATAATATAATCCATTTAAATCACCAATCAATTTTTCATAACTAGGTGGATTTTGATATGGATCATTTTTTAAAATTTCAATTAATGCCCTTACTTTTTTGTCTAAATGAGAGGCTGTAAGTTTTGGAAAATCTTTTGCTGCATCTTTTGTAACATAAATTTTATACATTACCATTTGACCTCATCAATATCTATGCAATCT
>CAVFXI010000013.1:0-21590 GCA_963626345.1 Gemmiger formicilis
GTTTTGGAGTATTACTTAAATGCTCTTCACCTCTTAAAACATGCGTAATATCCATGATATGGTCATCAATGACAACTGCAAAATTATATGTTGGAATACCACTACTTTTAATAATTACAAAATCTCCAAAATCATCTGAATTAAAGTTAACTTTCCCACGTACGAGATCGACAAAGCTTAAATCAACATTCTTTTCCATTTTTAAACGGATTGAAGGTTTTCTTCCTTCGGCCTTAAATTTTGCTAAATCCTCTTCAGTATAATTTAAAGCTCTTCTATCATATTTAAAAGATTTAACGCCATTTGATAATTGTTCTTCTTTCATTTGTTCAATTTCTTCAGGCGTTTCATAGCAATAATATGCATAGCCTTTTTCAACTAATTCTTCTGCATATTTTTTATATAAATCTAACTTTTCAGTTTGTCTATATGGTGCATATTTTGGATTTGGTTTTTCGGTTGATTCATCAGGAATAATTCCAAGCCAAATTAAATCATGGAGTTGACTTTCCTCAGCTCCTTCAATATTTCTTTCAATATCAGTGTCTTCAATACGAAAAACAAAGTCACCATTAAATTTCTTTGCGTAAAGATAATTAAATAATGCGCTTCTTGCACCACCAATATGTAAATAACCAGTTGGTGATGGAGCATATCTTACTCTTACTTTTTTCTCCATACTATTTTGAAACTCCTTCCAAAAGAACAATACTTGTTGCTTCAATGGCTTGTTCTTTTCCTACACTATCAAAACCTTCATTTGTTCCGGCTTTAATACTAATTTGAGTAATATCTATCCCAAGAATCATAGCGATAGATCCTCGCATCATAACAATATAATTTGCTAATTTTGGTTTTTCACATGATATAGAAATATCAATGTTACTTATTTTATATCCTTGAGCACTTATCAAAGGTTTTATTTCTTTCAAAAATTCAATGCTGTGTCTCCCTTTATTTCTTGGGTCGTTATCTGGAAACATTGAACCAATATCGCCTTTTGCAAGTGCACCTAATATTGCATCCACAAGTGAATGAATAACAACATCGCCATCGCTATATGATGAGAGTCCCATCATCGAAGGAATTGTAACACTTCCTAAAACTAATGGTTTACCAATAACTAATGCATGTATGTCTTTACCAATACCAATTCTAAACATAATTAAACATTGAACCTAAAGAAGAATATATCACTATCTTGTGCAACATAATCTTTCCCTTCCACTCTAATTTTCCCAGCTTCTTTTAAAGCTTGCTCGGTTTTATATTGCATAATGTCATCGTAAGAATATACTTCAGCTCTAATAAAACCTTTTTCAAAATCACTATGAATAATTCCTGCACATTGAGGAGCAGTCATACCATTTTTAAAAGTCCAAGCCCTAACTTCATCTTCACCTACAGTAAAGAATGTTGAAAGGTTTAATAATTTATAACTTTCCTTAATTAAAACATTAAGTCCGCTTTCTTTAGCTCCGATTGAATCCAAAAATTCTTTCTTTTCTTCTTTTGTGTATCCACTAAGTTCTGCTTCGATTTCGCAACAAATAGGAATAACTTTGCTTCCTTCATTGCTTGCATATTCTTTAACTTTTAAATAATTTTCGTTATGTTCAATATCTGCAAGATCACCATCACCAACATTTGCAACATAAAGAATTGGTTTAAGTGTTAATAAATTAAAATTTTTCATCAATTTAAATTCTTCGTCAGTTAGTTTAACACTTCTTGCAGCTTTTCCATCTTCTAAAGCTTTTTTAATTTTTGTTAATATTCCTAATTCGAAAATTGCTTCTTTATCTTTGTTAATAGTTGCTTTTGATGAAACTTTCCCAATTCTATTTGAAACAGTTTCTTCATCGGCCATAACAAGTTCTAAATTAATAATTTCTATATCTCTTATTGGATCGATTGAATTTTCAACATGAATAATATCTTTATTTTCAAAACAACGAACAACTTCAATAATTGCATCAACATCTCTAATATGTGCCAAAAATTGGTTACCTAAACCTTCACCATGTGATGCGCCTTTAACCAAACCTGCAATATCAAAAAATTCAAATGATGTAAAAATAGTTCTCTTTGGATTAAATAATTTCGATAAATTTTCAACTCTTTCATCTGGAACTAAAACACTCCCAACATTTGGATTAATCGTTGCAAAAGGATAATTTGCCGCTTCAACATGGCTATTTGTAATTGCATTAAATAATGTAGATTTGCCTACGTTTGGAAGTCCAACAATACCTGCTTTTAAACCCATAATCTTTTTCTTCTCCAAAATCCGTATTCATTATATCAATTTATATTAAAAAATCATTATTAAAGGTTATTTCTTATAGAAATAACCATCATTTTATTTTGAATATTTAAAATTAAGTATTTTAGCCGTAAAAAAGACCACATAAGTGGCCTTGCTTCATCAAATTATAAAATCACAACGATATTTATTATTTAGCTGGAGCTTCTTCTTTGATGATGTCGATATCTACAGCTCTTAAACCTCTTTCAGTTTCTTGAGCTTCAAATTCGACTTTTGTGTCAGCATCAACAGTCTTAAAGCCTGACATGTTTAATGATGTGTAGTAAAAGAAATAATCTTTACCATCTTCACCAGTAATAAAGCCATAGCCTTTTTCTTTGTTGAATTTCTTGACCTTTCCAACATTTTTAGCCATAGAATACTTCCCTTCGTCTTTTGACTTAAATATTATAATTTAATTAGAAAAAATATGGTAGATTTTTTAAGAAATCATTTATGAATTTATGCTGTCATGTGTGCAATTCTTTAGCTATGTTGATATTTTTGATTGGACGTTTAGAAAGCAAAGTTGTAATTAAAGTTACAAAAATCATAACGGCAAACATTGCGATAAAAGATATTGAACTTACACTAACTTCAGTACTAATTCCAATTTTATCAGTCATAATTTTTCCCAATAAATTTGATGTTAAAAACAATGTTAAACTCGACATTAGAAAACATATAAAAGAAGGCAAGAAGCAATTATAAAATTGAAGCCTTAATATTTCTTTTTTAGAGAATCCGATAATTGTTAAAATTGCATAATCCTTTTTTGATTCAATTACATCAATATAATTTATTATTGAGATAAGCAAAATCGAAGAAATCATAGTAACAATTGATAATCCTATTAGAATCCATTCTAAATAAGACAAAGTCTCTTCTATTCCACTAGAAAACATATCTAGAGGGTCTTTAAATTCATATTCCTCAAAATATTCGTTATATTTTTTAATTTCTTCTTTTGAAGGGGCTTCATCAAATTCATAAACAATTGAATTCGCTAATAAATTAAAGGATGAAACATGAAATAGATCTCTAAATAACGACACTGAAAATGATGGTTCGTTAAAAATTAAAACCTTTTCAGAATCAATAACACCCACAATTTTTAGCTTTACCGTATAAAAAATATTTTTAAATTCGCTCCCATTATATTGCTGCTGAATATTTGTCGAAACATAAAGATCTTCATTAAATTCATCATAACCTATTAAAGTAGCCATTTTTCTGGAAATACATATTTCATTCATTTTTTCAGGTTTATTCCCACTTAATAAATCACCATACCTAGATGAAAATCTAACGACATCATCACCAGTTTTTATGACGTTTCCTTCCAATATTCCTTTTTGTAAAACTAAATTATTCAATTCTGAAATATCTATTTTTTCAAGTTGTAATGTTAAATTTGCTAATTTTTCCTTATCTAAAGAAAAATACGTTTGTTTTGAAAACCCAGAGAAAAAATCAGTTCCAAGGTTAATATATCCTCCTTCAGATGAGTAATAATAATTCTCAAATTTTGAATTAATCTTTTTTAGTTTTTTAGGCAATAAATACGGAATTTCACTTTTAAAAGCTGTATACATGAAAACTTTATTCGTGTAACAAGGTTCGTTAATTGTACATGTTTTTGGTGAATAATTATAATTATCGCTATCAAAAATATAGTTTTGATAGTTTTTGTCTTCAGATAATTTATTTAAAAGTGAAGATTGGAATTTATTTGTTTTAAAATAATAAACTTTCTTCATGGTCCATGGATAATCTTCAGTTTTCTTTATATTTAATGAAGATGGGAATCTTAATTTTTCTTCATAAAACCATTCGTTAAAAAAACTATTGTTATGTAATATTCTTGGTTCAGTAGATGGAACCACTGCTTTTACTCTAAAACTTACATTATCATCGTACTGCCAATCTTTGTTTTCTAAATCAATATTAATTTTAAATTTTCCAGTACTAATATATTTCCCAAGGCTATCAAAAGTCCTTTCAATTTGAAGATGTTTACAAATATTTTTCATTGTTGCATAATTCATGGAAAGAACAAGTTCATCACTTAATAAAGTATTACTTATTCTAGGGTATATTTCAGTTAATTGCGAAAAATCTTTAACGTATTGAAACTCATTAAAACTTCTTGCATTGTAACTTTCTAATTGCTGATAAACAGGTCTAGAAATATTTGTTACATAGTTTCTATCTTTAAAATGAGCTTCAAAATTAACTAAATAGGTACAACCACAATATTCAATATCACTAGAGTAATTCTTTTCTAAGTTTAAAATATCATTTTTATTCGATGAGAAATAATCAATCACTCCAGTGTTCGTATTTTTCTTGCTTAAAACTAAAGTATTTTCATTAAGAATTGATGAAAAAGATTTTTTAAGCGAGTCACCAATGCCATTTTTTAAGAAAGTTCCTAGACCAATCGAAAACAAAGATAAAACAAGGAAAAACATAGATATAAATGTCCTTACTTTTTTAGCTTTAAATTTATTAATTAAATGTCTATATATGAATTTTTCGCTTAATTTTCCTTTTTCCTTTTTCTTTCTTTCGATCATTAATAAACTAGAAGTCCTTTTCCCTTCGACCTTTGAATTAACTTCTTCAATAATATTTTTATTTTCAATTCTTAGAATAAAATTACTATATTTTTGAGCAAGTTCTTCATCATGTGTTACGCAAATAACTATGCAATTCGCACTTATTTTTCTTAATAAGCTAAAAATCAAATCACTATTTATAGTATCTAAAGATCCGGTTGGTTCATCCGCAAAAATGATGCGGGGATTATTAACAAGCGCACGTGCTATAGCTACTCTTTGCTTTTCTCCCCCGCTTAAATCTTTTACAAACTTATTTTCTAGATTCAATATATCAACTTGTTTTAAAACTTCTCTTATTTTTCTTTTTTTCATATCGCTAGAATAATGCGAAATTGAATCAATAACTAAAGCAATATTATTTGAAACAGTATCATTTTCAAAAAGATTAAAAGACTGAAAAATATAGCCAATATTTGATAATCGAAATGCCCTTTTTGCTTCCTCATTTTTATTTAAATAATTTATCGAATCAAATAGAATTTCACTATTCGAATCTGGTTCAGTTATTAATGAAAGTATATTTAAAAGAGTTGTTTTACCACATCCAGATTCACCAACAATTGAATATAAAGAATAATCTTCAAACTTATAATTTATATTTTCTAATATTTTTCTATCTCCATATGTTTTACTAAGATTTCTAATTTCAAATTTCATTCTTCTTTCAACTCCTTATAAATTTCATTGTTTTTTGAGATTATCAATGGCAAGCACACAAACACAAAAATAAGGGCGATTAAAATCAAACTAATAAATATTTTTGTATTTATATCGCTTGGAATAGCAATTAAATTTTCAAATCTCGTATTTTTTTCTATTATTAAGTTCATTAATTTTTGTATAAAAGGGATTGCTAAAAAAGATAACAGCAAACTAATCATTCCTATAAGAACTTGTTCAATGATATAAACCATACAAATATCATCATTTTCAGCTCCTAAAATTGTTAAAATAGCCGACTGCTTCTTATTAAATACATATGTGGAATAAGATAAAAATGATATCAAAGCGATTGATGAAGCAACAACTATAAATATGAAGAAAATAAATCCATCATACAAAGAAGATGATAATTCTTTAAATGATTCAATTGTTACTAAGGGATCATTAACTATTTTATATTTGTCATAATCATCAATTTTTTTATTAAAATCTAAACAATCGTCAAACGAATCCAAATAAACTTGGTAAGAATAGTTTGCCAATTCACTAGTTTCGCTCGCATCTTTTAAAAAACTTAAATATGTATATTTTTGTCCAGTCTCTTTAAGGATATTATTGCAATTATGATTGCTTAAAATAGTTTCAAAATAGTCAATTGAAAAATATACTTTAGGATAATTTAAATAGCTAAATTCATTTTTGATTTTTCCGATATAAAACTCGATATACATTATGAAATCTTCTGATATTAAATTACTTCCAACACCTGTTGTATTTTTGTATAGATAATTTCTTTTTAAATGTAAATTGATTGTTTTATAAAGCAAACTTTCACCATTATGTTTTTCTTTATACTGATTATTAAAAGCATCGTTAATATAAACAACTTTAGATGCATTTATATTGTTTACCGGAATATAGGTTATATTTTCTTGAAGTTCTTTATTTATTCTTGTTTCTTTAACATCTCCAAAGAAATAATCAACATTATCGTGTATATCAATATTTTTATATGATTCATATATGGATTTAGTTTGATCTATAGTTGGTTTTTCTGTTTTTTGCAGTTTTAAATTCGAGTCATTAACTTGTTCATAAAGAATCTTTGAAACTTTATAAGAATTATTATTTTGAAATTGTTTTAAAAGATTTGTTGAATTGTTCTGTACGCCATTATTAAAGCCCATAGAAACAAAACAAACGCAAATGCTAAAAACCAAAGAAAAAATTCCTATTATATTCTTTGCTAAATCTTTTTTTAAATTATGGTTAAGCATAAAAGATAAGAATGAAGATTTTTTCTTTTTATTCACTTCATTAATATTATCTAATGTATTTTCCTCTTTTATTTCTTTAATAAATAATTGTTTACCATTTGTTAAATCTAAATATCCATCATTAAACTCATTAACAATTTTCTTGTTATGTGACACAACAATAATTAACCTAGATTTTGATAATTCATGCAATTCGTTCATTAATAAATATGAATTTTCTTCATCTAAATTCCCTGTAGGTTCATCAGCAAAAATAACTTTTGGGTTATTTAATAATGCTCTAATTAAACATATTCTTTGCTTTTCTCCACCGCTTAATAATGCAACTTTCTTATTTTTAACATGATCGATTTTATATTTAACTAAATAATCATCAATAACTTTTTTATCTGAGATATTTTTGACTTTTGCTGCAAGTTCTAAATTTTCTAATGCAGTCATATCATTAATCAAATTAAACGACTGAAAAATAATCCCAATTTCGTTTTTTAAATAATTATTCAATTCTTTCTTGTTAAATTTAGAAACACTTTTGCCTTTATATAATATTTCTCCTTTAGAAGGTTTCATTAATCCCGACTGAAAAATGATTCCAATTTCATTTTTTAAATAGTTATTCAATTCTTTCTTGTTGAATTTAGAAACATTTTTGCCTTTATATAATATTTCTCCTTTAGAAGGTTTCATTAATCCCTGAAATATATTTAATAAAGTTGATTTGCCACAACCTGATTTCCCAAATATAAAAAACATGCCTGAAGAAGGTAAATTAAAACTTATATCATTTAGAATTGATATAGCCTTCCCATCATTCGTTACAAAAGTTTTTGATAGATTTTTTACGCAGAATAATTCTTTCATCACTATTAATAGGGGGGGAATTCAAAAAATTTATAAAAAATCTTAAAAAATAGCTAAACAAAAAATAAACTTCTGTCGAATTGCTGTTTTTATCAAGACTGTAAAGCAAAAATAATTTATATGCACAAAAAAACGCCAATCATTAATTGGACGTTCACTATAACTTCGATATTTTCGATAGTTTTTAAATTTGGCGGAGAAAGAGGGGATTGAACCCTCGCGCCGGTTGCCCGACCTAACAGTTTAGCAAACTGTCCCCTTCACCACTTGGGTATTTCTCCAGTCGACTAATAATATACCATAAACTAGGTATTATTTCCAAAACTTTTTATTGTGTTTATGGATATATTGACAAAATGAGAACGAGTTCATTCATGAAAAGTTAATTTCCATGAATGAACTTAACAATTTCATCTCTGATTTAGAAATTTCTAATATGCTTTTGCAAAGAGTACAACGTATTTTGCAGGCTTCCCACAACAAGCACATTTATCATCGAATGGAATTTGTTCAAATGGAATACAACGTGCAGTTGCAGTAGTTAATTCTTTAATTTTATTTTCACATTCAACATCGCCACACCACATCATCTTTGCATATCCTGATTTATCAACAACTTCCTTAAGTTCATCAACTGAATGAACCTCAGTAATATTTGCAAGCAAGTTTTCAAGAGCTTTTTTATACATTGTCGAATGAATATCATTTAATTCAGCAGGAATATCCTTTGCAATATCTTCAAATTTAACAACTTTTTTAACTCTATCAACTCTTCTAACAATCATAACATGTCCATTTTCAATATCTTTTGGACCTATTTCAATTCTTAATGGAACGCCTTTAACTTCATAATTTGCAAATTTCCATCCAGGAGTACGATCAGAATCATCTAATTTAACTCTGATTCCTAATCCTTCTAATTCCTTTGCAACTTCCCTACATTTTGCTAAAACACCTTCTTTTGCCATTTGAATTGGAACAATTACTACTTGAGTTGGAGCAACAAATGGAGGTAAAACTAAACCATTATCATCACCATGAACCATAATAACAGCGCCTACAAGACGAGTTGAGGCTCCAAAACTTGTTTGATATGGAGTTTTTAATTGACCATCTTTATCTAAATATTGAATGCCAAAAGCCTTTGCAAAATCTTGACCAAAATAATGAGTTGTTCCACTTTGTAATGCTTTCCCATCATGCATTAAAGCCTCTATTGAATAAGTTTCTTTTGCACCAGCAAACTTTTCTTTATCGGTTTTTCTACCTTTTACAAATGGAATAGCTAATAAATCTCTTCCAGTTCTATCATAGACATCAAGCATTTTTAGAGCCATCTCTCTAGCTTCTTCTTCGCTAGAATGCATTGTATGGCCTTCTTGCCATAAAAATTCACTTCCTCTTAAAAATGGTCTAGTCGTCTTTTCCCATCTAACAACTGAACACCATTGGTTATACATTTTTGGCAAATCTCTATATGATTGAATGATATTTTTATAATGATTGCAAAACAAAACTTCACTAGTTGGTCTAACAATTAAAGGATCTTCAAGTTTGTTTCCACCAGCTTCTGTACATACTAAAGTCTCAGGTGCAAAACCATCGATATGATCTTTTTCTTTTTTAAATTGCGATGAAGCAATTACCATTGGTAAATAAACATTTTGAACACCATTTTTCTTAAATTCTTTATCCATGAAGCTTTGAATTTCTTCCCAAATAGCATATCCGTAAGGTCTATAAATAATAAAACCTTTAACATCGCTATAATCCATTAATTCAGCTTTTTTGCAAACATCTGTATACCATTGAGCAAAATCAACGTCACGAGGTGTTATATCTTTATTCTTTATTTCTTGTTTTTCCATAAAATTTCTCCTCTATTTAATCGTAGTTATAATTTTCTTTTGTATTTTTGAATTTAACGGCAAAAGCATTAAATCTTTTTTCGAAATTACATCGTTTGAAAAATCCTTGATTCCAATTTTTCCTAAAAGTTCCATTGATTGGAAAGTCTTGGAATTTAAAGCAATAATTGGAATATTCATCTTATTAATTTTGTCATATAATTCTTTAAATTTAATATAGCTTCTAGAATTTGTACGGCTATTTGAATCAAAAAGCGGGTCAACAAGGAAATAATCAAACATTTGATATGTCTTTGTTTTTAAAACATAGTCGCCTGTTTTTGTAAATATAGCTAAGTCGTATCCTAATCTTCTAATCTCAGAAAATTTAATTTGAAGCGAATTGTTTTCTTCCTCATCAATTAAATCTACTGCAGGTATACAAAACACAATATTGGCTTTATTTGCATCTTGAATATTTCTAAGTACATCTATCGCTTCATCAATAAATTCAAAAGGCATTCTAATAATTAACTTGAAATTAGGACTTGTTGTTTGAGATATAAAAGTAGGAACCATTGATTTTAAAACTATCGAAACAAGTTGTTGGGATAAATTAAATGTCTTCGCGCTTTTTAAAATATCATCTTTATTAGAAATAATCGTAGAATTGAATTCAACATAACTAAGATAAGCAAATATAGTTGCTCTTGTATTAGTAACATGAACAACTGGACTATATAAAATTGAAAATTCTTTGTCTTTAATAATTCTTTTTAGTTCAGTTTTATATGCTGATTCTAAAATTGAAATTTCATTTTTACCCTTACTATAAATGCTTACTTGTCTACTAATATCGCTAGAAGCCTTAAATAAATCGCACAAAAGAAGATAAGCACTGTCATAATTGCTTGGCAAATCAGAGACTTGGGCACTACAAACTTTAAAACCATAAGTTTCAGAAAGACCACGAATATCTAAATATCTTTGAACAATATTGCACATTTCATAAGAATGTCTTGATAATTGATAATCGTTATAAACCCTTAAATCTAAAACAGCAAATTCTAAAGAATCTAATCCACTACAAAAGAAAGAAACATTATTTGTTGTATTAGAATACAATGCATCAATAACGCATCTTTTAACAACATGTTCATTGTAATAACTAATATGATTTGGTTGAACATAAAGTCTAAAAATCGTCATTATACCTTTTGAAAATCTTCCATCATCATACATTTTTTTAATTAAACCAACATCATAAACATCATGTTTTGCATTCTTTTTAACAACTCTATGATCTACAGGAGTATGAATCAATCTAGAAGAACTTATATATATCATATTTTTTTCTTTATCGACGCAATTACATTTTAAAATTATACGATATGTTAGTTTTTTCTTATACACTGTCATAACATAATTTGTAACAAGAACAGCATCCTTTGATAATGGATCAAATTCTAAATTAAGCAAAGTGTTAATAAAAGTCTTAACATCATTTTGATCAGAATCAGGGAAAAAATTTAAAAAATCAGCAAACGAAATAGTTGTAATTTTACGAAGATTTTTAAAACTAAAATAATCGACTGTTGGGCTTGATTCCTTATAATTTATAATAAAAACTCTTTCATTTTTAAACATTTCAGTTCTTTTAATTTCTTTATTTCTCACTTGATGTGGAACCGTTATAAAAACAATAAGAAATAAAACTCCAACAAGAAAAAAAGCAAGAAAAACAACCAAAAAAGCTATCCAATATTGATGCTCTATAAATATTTCTTTACCACTTTGTGTATCTATAAGAATTTTAAGTATATTCATACTTAAATATATTAAACTTTTTTGGCCTATTAATAAAGTTATTATATTTTAGCAACAATTCTTTTATAATATTTAGGCTGGAGAAATACCCAAGCGGCTGAAGGGGTCGGTTTCGAAAACCGATAGAGGTGAATAGCCTGCGGGGGTTCAAATCCCCCTTTCTCCGCCAAAAGAATAATGTAAGTTTCAATATTTTGTAATTTACATTATTCTTTTTATTAAGGAGTCTCAATATATGTGTGTAATAAGAAAAGCAGTAATTAGTGATATTAAAAAAGTTAATAAACTTCTATATGAAGTTCAAAAAATACATAGCGATACCAGACCAGATTTATTTCGATCTGGCGCTAAAAAATACACCGATGAACAATTAAAAAGCATATTTGAAAATGATCAAACACCTGTTTTTGTTTTTGAAAATAACGACGAAATTCTTGGGTATGTTTTTTGTATTTTTAAACAAGAATTAAATAGCAACACTTTAACTCCAATAAAAACGCTTTATATTGATGATTTATGTGTTGATGAAACCTCAAGAGGTCATCATATTGGGACAAGTTTATATAAATATGTAGTTGAATTTGCTAAAGAAAATGATTGCTATAATGTTACCTTAAATGTTTGGGCTAATAACAAAAACGCAATTGAATTTTATAAATCAATTGGGTTAGCAATTCAAAAAATTGGAATGGAAAAAATCTTAAAATGAGCAATATAAAAAATCACTCGCATGAGTGATTTTTTATCGATTACATCATTTAATTTTCTTTCTATAAAATTTACCATAAACATTATCGAGTGGAATAACATCTACGAATGCTTTTGGATCTTCTTTTTTACAAACTTGTCTTATTAAAGGAATCTCTTTTTTTCTAACAGCAATTAAAATAATATACTTTCCTTCTAAACTATAACCACCATACCCATTTAAGATTGTGCAACTATGTGGTAAAGCAGCAATTAAACTATTTGGGAGGGTTCTTTCAGTTGTAATAATTTGACATTGGACTTTTAAATTTGCAGTATTAATTTTGTCTGTAGTGCGCGAATTAATAAAGGCATATATACATGTATACATAAATACTGCAAAAGCAATTGGAATAGATACACCAGAGTCGTTAAAAATAGGTTTCAATGGAACAATGCTCAAGAGTGAAAAAAGTGTGACAATAACAACATTAATCATTAATCCATATTTGCCAACCAAAAGTGATTTCTTTTCGCTGATATAATAACTAATAACATCTGCTCCACCAGGGCAAGTTTCAATTGTAAAAGCTAATCCTGTGCTTATTCCAGTGCAAATGCCAGCAAACAAAACTCTCGCAACTGGTTGATTAATAAAAATTGCAGATAATTGATTAACAAAGAAATTTGGGTCATTGCTTTTTAATAAAATACCAAAAACAGATGCACAAGCAATATTCACAGCTGTGAATATGCAAAATCTTTTCCCAATTTTGAACCATGCCAAAACCAAAAGAGGTATATTAACAATGAAATACAAACACCAATAGACGATATTTGCATAATTTTCATTAGCTAAAAATTCAATATCACAAATTTTCAATACTCTTAATAAAGATTGTGAAAGACCGGAAGCACCACAACTAGCAAGTTGATGTATTTGGACTCCTTCAGTGTTTGCAATAACACTAAAATTTGGATTTGTAAAAGTATTAAACCCAAAAGCAAAAACAAATGCACTAATCGCAGTTATTATAGTAACTTTGATTAATTCGAGAGTCTCTTTTTGAATAGGATGATCGAATAAATAGTTTTCAATCAATTGCTTACTACGTTTCGTGAAATACATAAGTGTAAATTACTATACAACTTTGCTTTGTTTATTTCTACCAATAATCAAAAAAAGGTTTATACTATTGCTAGACTTTAAATATAATTTAAAGTTGAAGAAAATATACTAAAATGGTATATTTTTAAAGCGTGTTATTTGTTGGAGGACGTTGAATGAATATTCTTAAAAAAATTGCTACTCCTTTTGTAGCTATATGGAGATGGATAAAAGAGACCGCATGGGTACAACCATTATTGATTGTTGGTGTTATATTTGGTGTTATTTTTTCAATTCCATCAATTACAAATGCAATTAAAAATATAAGCAGCGATGATAGTGATGGTCTTGATTACTACGAAGAAATTAACTTAAGTTTAGATGATGCTTATCTTGGAACTTCTCAAGTTGATGAATTCTTTATTGATTATGCTGCTGCCCAAGGTTATAAAAACGGAAACGAAAAATATAGCAAATCTGATTTAGATAACTTTAAGAATAAATATGGAGAAAAGTTCTTCTTAGTATTTGCTCAAAGTGATTGCTCTTATTGCGAAAATTTCAGTGATGCTCTTATCCAATTCAGAGATAACTTCGATAGCACTTATAAATTAGGAGATACTTCAGAACCTTATAAAGCTTGGTCAATTATTTGTGATCAAGATATGGGAGATGCTGCTGATCACTACACTGAAAAGAAAGCATTTGAATATATTCTTGATGATCACTCAACTTTATTTGAAGATATGATTAATTTTGGTACAAGAAATACCTATTACAATAATCTCGATTCTTCAAGTAAATCAACCTTAAAAGGGTACATTGAAAACTTCTTAAAAACAGTAAGTGATGTTCATGTTCCTTGTGTAATTTTATTCGATTTAACTGATAACGTTTCAAATAATGGTGCTGATTGGAACTATATTGCAAATACTGTATTCTTCGAAGTTCCAAGCACATATGATACAAACGAAGTCACAAGAGCCAACTTCCTTGCTCAAGCATGGTATGGTGTCGGAGATTTCAAAATCAAAAAGTAAATCATTAAAAAAATTCAGCAATTGCTGAATTTTTTTATTTTACCTTTTTATAATGCTTAACAACTATCTCAGGAACCAATTCACCAATATCAACTCCATTATCATACATTTCATTAATTGTTGAAGAAGAGATAAATGAAGTTTTTTTATGGGCCAAGAAGAATACTATTTCTATATTTGGATCGATAAATTCATTTGCAGAAGCAAGTTGCCATTCATATTCAAAATCGCCTGCTACTCTAAGACCTCTAATTAAAGCTGTAGCCCCGACTTTTTTTGCATAATTAACAGTTAACCCATCATCAGAATCAACTTCAACATTTTTATTATCTTTAGTTGCATCTTTAATCATAGCAATTCTATCTTCTAATGAATTTCTATATTTTTTGTTTGGGTTTTTTGCAACAAGTACAATAACTTTATCAAATATCTTTGTCGCACGATTAATAATATCTATATGACCAATTGTAATTGGATCAAAACTTCCAGGATAAACTGCTACTCTCATTATTCTTCTCTCCTTTTTAAAATGTGCATAAATGTTTTACCATATTTCAACACCTTAATGTTATACATTTTGAAATCTTCATCTTTTAAAATTGCATCCGCTTCAATAATAAACCAGGTATCATTGCTTGCAACTTTTTTTGAAATGATATTTTCTAAATAATCATTTGTAATTTTGAATTTATAAGGGGGATCTAAAAAAACTATATCAAATCCCACTCCTTTTTTAGAAAGTTCATTTATGCATTCATTTGCATCCATACATGAAACTTCTATTTCACTTATGCCTAACCCCATCAAATTACGCATAATTGTTCTTTTTACTTCTCTATCTTTGTCATTTAAATAAACTGGTTTAGCCCCTCTAGAAAAAGCTTCAATACCAACCGAGCCACTACCAGCAAAAAGATCTAAAAATGATTTGTTTTCAATATCGCCCAAAGAATTAAATAAACCTTCCTTTGCAATGTCTTTTGTACACCTTGTTGTTTCAAGAGATGGTTGATTTATCAATCTATGTTTATATGTTCCACCAATAATTCTTATCATCTTTACTTCTCCATTCTATAAAAACCAAAAAGCTCAAAGTTTATATTTTTATAAATTGCAGCTAATTCTGCAAAAGCTTTGTTATATTCTTTAACAAGTGGATGATTATTCAAATTATAGATTGCTTTTGCCATATCTTTTTCAGCATTAATAACTTCTATACTATTTTTATCATAATGTTTTAAAGTGTCTTCATAATTCATAATAGCCATATCTTTTTTGTAAGACAAAATCTTAACTTCATCAGAACTTTCCATCTCTTTATTTTTTGAGTCGACATTTTTATATTCTTCAGAATTTAATATCTTGTTTCTTAATTCGATTGAGTCATTCAATAATTTTTCATTCATGCAGTTATTTTATCATATTTCGCTTATTTGTTTAAAAGATGATATAATAATTCGGCTATGAAAACATTTACTATTATTAAAGACAACAAAAAAAGTATTAGAGAACGTTCAGTTCCTGTTAAAGAACCAATTAGTGAAGAAAGAAAACAACTTTTGAGGGATATGGTTGAATATTTAAAATTATCGCAAGACCCTGAATGGAGCGAAAAAAATAAAGTTAAATCTGGCGTTGGTCTTGCTGCTCCTCAAATAGGAATCAATGAAAATTTTCTTGCGATTTACTTCATTGATGAAAATGATAAGGTTCATCAATATGGATTTATTAATCCTAAAATTATGAGCGAATCAGTGCGCTTATGTGCCTTAGAAGGTGGGGAAGGTTGTTTATCTGTTGATAAAGAACATCCTGGTCTTGTTCATAGGGCATATAAAATTTCTTTTGAAGCATATAATGCTTTAACAGATAAAGTTGAGAAACACACATTCACAGGATACGAAGCAATTGTATTTCAACATGAATATGATCATTTAAAAGGTGTATTATTTTACGACCATATAGATAAAAAAGATCCGTTCCAAAAAAGACCGGATGCAATTTATATCAAATAACTAAAAATTAATGTTTATAAGCTAATTTTGAAATTTCTTCACTATTAGCTTTTTTTGTTCCTAAAGTAATTTTACTTAATTCATTGCCAAATTCTATAGCTTCTTTTAATGTTTTACCCATCATTAATTTATCAATGATTCCAGCAAACATGGCATCCCCACAACCAGTCGTATTGCCAGAAATCTCATCAACAGGATTGACTTTGACTAAATATACTTTATCATTTTCGCCATAATAAATATCGTTCTTACCTTGAGTAATAACACATCTTTTAACGCCTGTTTTCAATATTTTTAAAGCTAATGCTTCAGCATCTTCGTTAGAGCTTAATAAAGACCTAGCTTCATAAATATTGCATTTTAAAAGGTAGATTTTATCAAGATATGGCATAAACCTAATAACTTTATTTGCACTAATTGCTTCACAAAAGAATTTTTTATCGCTGAAATCATTAAAAATGCACTTAAGACTTTCTTTAGAAAGATTCGAATCAAGTATGACGCTATCGAATTCATTTATGATTTTTTCGTTTCCACGAATGAATTCTGATGATAAATCTTCCATAATTCTCATATCGTTTAATCCTACAAACATATCATGATCAGAGTCATTGACACAAAGATAACTTGAAGTAGGACAATCTGTTTTTGGCGTAATTAATTTAACATTCAACTTTTCCATATATTCCTTAATTTCTTTTCCAATCATATCTTCGCCAATTGCAGTCATAAAAACACAATCATTACCTAATCTTGCAAGATTTTCAGTAACGTTTCTCATAACTCCACCATATGAAATTTCCATCTCACCAATATTACTGCTATGCATTAATATTTTATTTTGTGAAGTTGCAATATAATCGACATTAGTTCCCCCAATTAATAAAATTGAATGTTCCATATTTATACTTACTTTTTATAATACTCTTTTGCAATTAAACTACCAACTAAAGCATTATTTAACACTAATCTAATATTAGCATCCAAACTTTGACCTTTAGTTAATTCAACAATTTTTCCTAATAAATAAGGAGTTTCATCTTTCCCTTTGATTCCAAGTTTATCCATTTCATTGATAGCATCATCAATAACTTTATTAATGAATTTTGGATCCATTGAATATTCTTCAGGAATTGGGTTGCATACTAATACACCGCCTTCGAGTCCGTTTTCCCATTTTTGTTTACAAATTTCAGCAACAACTTCTGGGTTTTTAGCATTAAAATCAACTTTGCAATCACTTTCTCTTGTAAAGAAAGCAGGCAATGTATCAACTCCATAGCCAATAACAGGAACACCTTTAGTTTCAAGGATTTCCATTGTTTTTGGCAAATCTAAAATGGCTTTTGGTCCAGCGCAAATAACACAAACTGAAGTTCTTCCTAATTCTTCTAAATCACTTGAGATATCAAAAGTTTTTTCAGCTCCTCTTTGAACTCCACCAATTCCACCAGTAACAAAGAACTTGATACCAGCTTGTTTTGCTAAAAGCATGGTTGTTGTAACGGTTGTACCTCCCCATCCTTTAGTTGCATAAACAATAGGTAAATCTCTTCTACTTGTTTTTCTAACATTTTTATGTTGAGCTAGTTCATCAATTTCTTCAGGACTTAAACCTATAACTGCTTCGCCATTAATTAAGCCAATAGTTGCAGGTATACAACCATTATCACGAATGACTTTTTCTACAGTTAAAGCACACTCTACATTTTTAGGGTATGGCATACCATGAGTTATAATTGTAGATTCTAATGCAATAACAGGTTTATTTTCCTTTAATGCCTCTTGTACTTCTTTTGAAATTTTCATTTATTTAAATCCTCCTAGATTAGTTTTAACCAATCATTAATTTCTGAAAAATCATCAATCCAAATAGTTACTAAATCATATGTGAAAAAATAATTTGTAACATCTCTATAGACTTTAGGATTATACGCCTTTTCTTTCTTCATGAAAATAAAATTAAACTTTAAATAATTTGTTGCAAGTTCTAAAAGCCTTTTCATATTAGGGTCAGTAAGACTAATTCCAACAAATACACAACAATTAAATGTGAAATCATGAAGCTGTTTTTCAATATTCCATGTATATGGATTGTTATAAAGATAAAAATATTCTGATTCATTAAAAATAATAGAATTTAGATATTTTTCCTGTCTAGTTTTGTCATATGGTAATAAGCCATGTACGTGATAAATATTAATGTTTGCAAATTTTGAAATAAATGAAGTGTTATCATAAACTGTATTATAGTTGCAGTTTCTCTTCCTTAATAAATATTCCAAATTAGTATCATAATTATATGTAATTACATCGATTCTTTCGTTCTTTCTTACCAAAAAATCCACAATCTTATACAAAGTAGAATCTGGATCATTAAATGATTTTGCTTCTTTAAATAAATATAATTCTTTATTTAAAGAGTCATAAACATCAAACCCATTTGTTTTAATAAGTTTGCTAGAAACAAATAATTCATCGCCAACATAATGTTTAACTTGTGAAACTAATAAATCATCATCTTTATAAAAATCTAAATTCAATGCTTCAACTAAATGATGCCAATCTTTTGCTCCATAATCCATATTAATACCAGCGCCTAAAACCATATCAATTGGAAGTTGGGTCGTATAAAGTCTAAGCAAAAAAAGAATAAATGATTCGGCACTATCATTTACGTTATTTTTACTTGTATCGTTGCTTAAGTTAAAAAGTAATTCTTCTTTAAAAACTGATTTAGAATTTTTAAGAAGTTCATATCTTGTTGGTTTTCCTTCAACGAAACCATGAGCTAAAAAATTAGACTCATCAAAATAAATATTTAAACTTTGCGTTGGTTCAAAAAAATTTAAATTTAAACAATTCTTAACTTTTATAATATTTACATTTCCCAAAACATCTAATTCTTTTAGTTTTTCTTCACTAACTTCATTATTAAAAATATGAACTATATATTTATGTATATTCCCTTTTTTGCTTGTAACAATAACTTTAAAATTGCATGTTGGATCAAAATGAAAACCAAAATTACGGAAAATAATAGATTTATAGTCAACATTATTAATATAAAAAAGGTAAAGCAATATTAATAAACATTTTTTGCTAAATGTATAATTTTCTCGCACTAATTTTTCCATTTATTCTTTATCCTCAATGTCATTTAACAATGGAATTAAATCACTAAAATCATCTATCATATAATCTGGTTTTGCCTTTTCAATTTCATCATAATCTCCATATCCAGATTTTAAGATTATTGATTTTAAATTCGCATTTCTAGCAGTCTCTAAATCTACTATAGAATCTCCAACATAATAACCACAACCGCCATTTAATCCATTAGAATTCATAATTTTATTCAATAATATTGGATCTGGTTTTGGTGGATATTCAGGAACATTTCCTTGAATAGCAAGGAAATGAATGTCGGAAAGTTTATCTTTCATTAAAAATTGCAAAGCTCCGTTAGGTTTATTTGAAAAAACCATTAATTGATAGCCTTTTTGATATAAAGATATTAAAGTTTCTTTAACGTTTGGATAAAGTTTAGAAATGTTTTGAGTCTTAACATATTCAACTGTAAAATAACTGAATTCATCATCATCAACTTCTTCTTTTTTTGTAGCATGAGCATATAAATATCTTGCACCACGACCTAGCAATTTAATAATTTCAGATTTTTCATAATTATAAGGGTATTCAAAATGAGCAAGTGTGTTATTCACAGCTTTAGTAATGCCTTCTGCAGTATCAATTAATGTTCCATCTAAATCAAAGATTAAAAACTTCTTCATAGCCATTATTCTATATTATTTAAGGTTCTAAATAAATATTAAAAGTAAAGATTTCTTGCCCAAAATATAAACATCTTTGACAGTAATAGGGACTAATTTTTTATACAATTTTTCTAGAAGAAAAAGGAGTTTTTATGGTTAGTTTAAAAAAATTAATTCCATTTTTAAAAAGAGAAGAATTATTAGATTTATTAAACAAAGTATTGTCATCAGAAGATTTAGTTTATCAAGATATAAGAATAAGAAATATTTTGCCATTTTTAGATGAAGAAGATATCGATCAATTATTTGTTAACTTACTTAAAGAAAATAAAGAAATAGCAGAATTTTTACCATTTGTTAGTAAACAAACAATAAAAAATATAATTGAACTTTATTGTTTTGATAAACTCGAATATAAAATCGATATAAATAAATTTATCCCATATATTGATGAAGAATCAATTACTCTTTTATATAAAAAATTGACCAGTTAAGGTCAATTTTTTAAATCTTTAAATCATCAAAAGTCTTCTTAAGTTTTTGGGCTGATTCAATAAGCTTTACACCTTCATCTAAAGAATAATTAACTTCCAATCTTCTCTCAATTCCGCTTCTTGAAACAACGCATGGAAGAGAAATATAGACATCTTTGATTTGTCCATTAAATGCATCTTTGATATAACTACTAACAGTTAAAACACTATGAGTATCATTTAAAATGACATCTACGATTTTTTCAACCGAGAGTGCAATAGCATAGAATGTTGCGCCTTTTTTCTTAATTATCTCATATGCAGCATTTTTAACAGACTTAGAAATTTCTTCTAAATTTTCAAGCTTCTTTAAATCGCACTTTTTACATTGTTTGCAATAATCTTTAACAGGAATTCCCGCAATTGAAGAAGCACTAAATGCAACAACCTCAGAATCTCCATGTTCACCAATTACATAAGCATGGATATTTTTAGGATCAATATGAGTATCTTCGCTTAGCAAAACTTTTAAACGACTTGAATCTAATACTGTTCCACTACCAATGACTCTTTTTTCATCAATTCCTAAATATTTATAGGTATAGTAACTTAAAATATCTACAGGATTTGATACAACTAAAATAATTGAGTTGTCATTTAGATTAGGCTTTATTTGAGAAAGAATTGATTCAAAAATATGAATATTTTTATTTAATAAATCAAGTCTTGTTTCGCCTTCCTTTTGAGCCGCTCCAGCTGTAATAATAATCAAACTTGAATCTTTAATATCTTCATATGTTCCAACTTTTATTTTCTTGCTCGAAACAAACGACATACCTTGATTCATATCTAATATGTCACCAGTAACTTTCTCTTTATTTAAATCAATGATACAAATTTCGTTTATATACTTTTTCATTAACAAAGTATATGCAGTTGTAGAACCAACAGCGCCATCTCCAATGATAGTAACTTTTCTATATTCCATAGTTCCCACCTCCATTATTAATATATAGTTAAATTGTGGTTTTGCAAAATTTAATGCTTTTTTGACAATGAAATTTTAAATAGTTCATATATGGTG
>CAVFXI010000014.1:0-10436 GCA_963626345.1 Gemmiger formicilis
GGTAAAATAAAAAAATAGAGCACTTAGAATTAAATCTAGATGCTCTTTTTATTTAGCTTACAAAATTTTACCGATTGAAATCGCCGAATTTCACCGAATCATTCAATTTAGAATTCAATTGAAAGTTGTTTTGGACAATTAAAGATTACATGTTTTAAGACTTTTGAATGGGTTGCGACATTTTTAAATAACCATTTTTATCCAACTTGGGCGATTAATTTTATTGTTTTTGCTTCCAGGACCAGTTGAATTGATTTCATAGAATCTGGAATTGACATGTCTATCAGTTCCTTCCCAAATTGAGAAACCTTCTTTTTTAATGTTTTGCCCAAGATAACAATTTATAAATTTACAAAGGCCATATTCTCTCCAAGGCCTTGCAAGATACGTATTTTCTTTAGCGTTTTTATCATTAGAAATAATTTTACAATTTATAAAATTAAAACCATGTTCGTTTTCTTTATCATGATCAGGAGCTGCTACATAACAAATCCGATCAGTTTTTAAAGTTTCTATAGTACAATTTATAAAATCAGCACTAGCTCCGCCAAAAATGAAATCAACGGTTCCGGCTATATAACAATCTATAAAATATTGATGGAACTCACCATTATGAATTCTTTCGTCAGAAGGCAATAAATCAATGTATCTTTCAATTAAATCTGGTGAAAATGGCCCACAAAATAAAGTATCTTGATGAGCGATTAATTTACAATGGTTAACTAAAATATTGTCATTATATAAGTGAAGTGCAACTGCTTGACCAATTGCTTTTCCTTCTCCTGCTGAATTTATAATTGTTAAATTTTTAAGTTCTACATTTTTAGCTTTTACTAAAACTGTATATGTTCTAAAAGTTACATATTCTCTACCATCTTCATGAATCTTGTTAGCGTAATCGTTATATTCGATTGTTGCTTTATTTTGACCATCAATAATGATGTTTTCTTTATTGATTACGACTTTTTCAAAATATTTTTCATCATCTAAAATAATGTATGCTGGTTCGTTTATTGCTTCCAAACATGCATTAATAGTGGTGTATTCTTTGTTTTTTCCAACATGTATTATCTTCATGTTTAGTATTATATCACAAATAGGGTTTGTATATGGTTGTTGTTGTATACAACAACCATTAATTTTTATATAATATTAATGAATAAAAACACGGAGGTTTTTGTTATGGATTTATTAGATAGAGTTCATGAAATTGGCTTAGTACCTGTTGTTGTCTTAAATAAAGTTGAAGACACAATTCCTACTTTAAACGCTTTAAGAGATGGAGATGTTCCAGTCGCAGAAATTTGTTTTAGAACAGAATGTGCTAAAGAATGTATCGAAGTTGCAGCTAAAGAATGCAAAGATGTTCTTGTTGGCGCAGGAACTGTTATTAATGCACAACAATGCGAAGATGCAATTCACGCAGGAGCAAAATTTATTGTTTCTCCAGGATTATCAGAAGAAGTTGCTTTAGTTTGTAAAGCACACAATATTCCTTATCTTCCAGGAGTTGTTACTCCAACTGAAATTATGAAAGGTATTTCACTTGGAATTACCACATTTAAATTCTTCCCAGCTGGGGTATTTGGTGGTTTAAAAGCTATTGATGCTTTAGGCAGTGCATTTGTTAATTGCAAATTTATGCCAACTGGCGGAGTTAGTAATGCTAATTTATCAGAATTTGTTAAAAATAAAAGAATTGTTGCTTGTGGAGGAAGTTGGTTAGTTAAAGGAACTCCAGAAGACATTAAGAAAGTTTGCTTAGAAGCAAGAAGTATTATTAAGGAGACTAGAAAAAATGGCTAAGGTCGTTACAATGGGTGAGATAATGTTAAGATTATCTTCACCTTTAAATTCAAGATTTGTTCAATCACAAACATTTGATGTTAATTATGGTGGAGGCGAAGCAAACGTTGCTGTTTCTTTAGCAAATTATGGACATGATGCATATTTTGTTAGCAAAGTCCCATCACATGAAATTGGTGATTGTGCTGTCAATGCTTTAAGAAAATATGGTGTTCATACTGACTATGTTGCAAGAGGTGGCGAAAGACTTGGTATCTATTACTTAGAAACTGGCGCCTCAATGAGACCATCAAAAGTTATTTACGATAGAAAGAATTCTTCAATTGCTGAAGCAAGTGTTGAAGACTTTGATTTTGATAAGATTTTTGAAGGTGCAACTTGGTTCCATTGGAGTGGTATTACTCCAGCAATTTCAGATAAGAGTGCTGAAATCTTAAAAGCTGCATTAGTTGCTGCTAAAAAACATGGAGTTACTGTTTCTTGCGATCTTAACTTTAGAAAGAAATTATGGTCAAGTGAAAAAGCTATTTCTATTATGAAACCATTAATGCAATATGTTGATGTTTGTATTGGTAACGAAGAAGATGCTCAACTTTGCTTAGGTTTCAAACCAGATAGTGATGTCACAGCTGGAAAAACCGAGGCCAGTGGCTATAAAAAGATTTTTGAACAAATGCAAAAAGAATTTGGTTTCAAGTATGTTGTTTCAACTTTAAGAGAATCATATAGTGCAACTCATAATGGTTGGAAAGCATTAATCTATAATGGAAAAGATTTCTATGAATCAAAACATTATGATATTGAACCAATTATTGATAGAGTTGGTGGAGGAGATTCATTTGCTGGTGGTTTAATCCATGGTTTAATTAAATTTAATGGTGACCAAGCAAAAGCTCTTGAATTTGCTGTTGCTGCTAGTGCTTTAAAACATACTATCCCAGGAGACTTTAACTGTGTTAGTGAATCTGAAGTTTTAACCCTTATGGGTGGAGATGCTTCAGGTAGAGTCCAAAGATAGGAGAATCTAAATGAAAGAATTAGATATTAGATACATGAGTCATCCAAATGATTCAAAACACTATACAACTGAAGAATTAAGAAAAAACTATTTAATTGAAAATGTTTTTGTTAAAGATGAAATTTCTTTAACTTATTCCTATCAAGATAGAATGATTGCTGGTGGAGCTTATCCAGTCACTAAAGCTTTAAAGCTTGAAGCAGGTGATGCTTTACGTGCAAACTATTTCTTAGAAAGAAGAGAAATGGGTGTATTCAATATTGCAGGAGAAGGAACAATTACTCTTGATGGTGTCGAATATACTTTAAAGAAGACTGATTGTATTTATATTGGAATGGGAACTAAAGAAGTAATTTTTGCTTCTAAAGATCCAAATCATCCAGCTAAATTCTATATGTGTTCATGCCCAGCTCAAAAAGCTTATCCAACCAAATTATTAAAGATTGAAGAAGCTAGAAAAGTTAATGTTGGTGATCAAGAACACTTAAACGAAAGAACTATTAACCAATTCATCCATGGTGATGTTTTAGATACAGCACAACTTTCAATGGGTTTAACAATTTTACATCCAGGTAATGCATGGAATACCATGCCTGCTCATACCCATGAAAGAAGAATGGAAGTCTATTTCTACTTTGAACTTGGTGAAGATGATGTTGTTTTCCATTTAATGGGACAACCTCAAGAAATCAGAACTATTGTTATGAAAAATGAACAAGCAGTTATTTCTCCATCATGGTCAATCCATTCAGGTTTTGCTACTAAGAGTTATGCATTTATTTGGGGAATGTGTGGCGAAAATAAAACATACGACGATATGGATGTTATTAAATCAACCGATCTAAAATAAGGAGGAACTTATGAATAATTTTAGTTTAAAAGGTAAAGTCGCTTTAATTACTGGTGCAAGTTATGGCATTGGTTTTGAAATTGCAAAAGCTATGCATGAAGCAGGTGCAATTATTTGCTTCAATGATCGTAGCGAAGAAACTTTAGCAAGAGGATACGCAAATTATAAAGAAGCTGGAATTGATGCTCATGGATTTATTTGCGATGTTACTCATGAAGATGAAGTTATTGCTCTTGTTCAAAAGATTAAAGAAGAATTAGGTGGCGTTGATATTTTAGTTAATAACGCTGGTATTATTAAAAGAATTCCTATGACTGAAATGAAAGCTGAAGAATGGAGACAAGTTATTGATATCGATTTAACTGGACCATTTATTTGTGCTAAAGCTGTCATTCCTGGAATGATTGAAAAAGGTCATGGTAAAATTATCAACATTTGCTCAATGATGAGTGAACTTGGTAGAGAAACTGTTAGTGCTTATGCTGCTGCAAAAGGTGGTTTAAAAATGTTAACTAGAAACATTTGCGCTGAATATGCTCAATATAATATTCAATGTAACGCAATTGGTCCTGGATACATTGAAACTCCTCAAACTGCTCCATTAAGAGAAAAACAACCTGATGGTTCAGATCATCCATTTGATCAATTCATTAAAGCTAGAACTCCAGCTGGCAGATGGTTAAAACCTTCTGAACTTGGTGGTCCAGCAGTCTTCTTAGCAAGTGATGCAAGTAATGCTGTCAATGGTCAAGTCTTATACGTTGATGGTGGTATCTTAGCCTATATTGGAAGACAACCAAAGTAATTTAAATTAATAATTAAAAACTCGCAAAGATTCGATTCTTTGCGAGTTTTCTTATGCATTTTTTGCTTTTGATAAGTCTTCATTAAATTTCTTTAGTAATCCTTTATGGATGAAATATAAGTAAGGCATACCAAGATTTGTTTCAACAAGAGAATCTCTTAAAATTGTATTTACTATCTTAACAATATTATTATCACCAAATCTAATTCCAAATATAAAGAGAATAAATTCCCATAAAAATTGCGCCATGAATCCTATAACAAATAATCTAACAACTGGTATTTTTTCATATTTTCCAGTTAAGTTCATAATAATGATAATAAAATAACCAACAACCATTAAAATACCCATGACACCATGATATTTATTAGTTGTTCTTGTCGTTTTAATTGCAGTAACTTGATCTAAGAATGTATTAATGAATTCTGAAATTAGTGGGCAACATATCCACCAAATTACAATTATTGCGCTATAAAGTAATGCATTTTTGTCTTTGCTTAACCATAACCAAATAAAAGCAAAATCCAAGAAACCATATGAAACCGACATCCAAAATAATATTAACGCAGTATTTAATGCGTTTGTTTCGACATTATTAATATAGATAACCCTAGAACCAGTAAGTAAATAAAAGATTAAAAAATCTACTAAGAAATAAAGAATTCCACCAGCTAAAGAAAATAAGAATGTCATTTTCTTCTTTTGAACTAAAAGTAAAACTGCAAAGAATACTAAAAATATTGAATCAAGAATGATATAAGATAAACTAAAATTCCTTGTTGGATCTAAAACTGTTGTCATAATGGTTGCCTCGTTTTCTCATTATATAGTAATAAAATCACTTGTGAAATCTAAAAATAATAGACTATATCGTATGAAGTGCATTAGCGCGAATGAATTAATAGAAATATTAAAGTCGATTTAATTTTTAAACAAACTATAATAAAAAAAGAAAAGGGCGCAAAATGACAAAAGAAATTTTAAATGAGTTAGTAGCAACGGGAAGAGAAATTGAATTTGATTATAAAGAGAAACAATATTCAATAACTTATTATAATGATAATCGAGAAAAGTATATTTCATTCTGCGAGTTTTATAAAAAAACACTAGATGTTTCAGATGCTGATGAATTATGGAATTCAACATACAATAATATTTCCATTTCAGAGATGTTATCTTCGCTTTCTGAAGATGAATATAGTGTTTTTTAGAATTTATGTGCCACAATTTAAGAATTTTTTTGAAATTGTGGCACATAAATGATATATTATGCTTGTAAAAGGTGCTTTTATGTATATTCAAAGAGAAAGATATTTGAGAAAAATTCGCCCGTATTATGACGTGGATTTAATTAAGGTATTAACCGGCGTTCGCAGATGTGGTAAGTCTATTTTGCTAGGACAAATTAGAGATGAATTTATTCATAATGGATTTGATGAGTCACATATTATTTATATTAATTTTGAAGATTTGCAATATGATGAAATTCGTAACGTTAAAAAGCTAAACAACTTTATAATGAAAAAAATTAAAGATGACAAGAAGTACTTAATTTTTCTTGATGAAATTCAACACGTAAGAAATTTTGAAAAAGCTCTTGCTTCTTTTAGAGTTGCAATTAATTCTAATATATTTGTGACTGGTAGTAATTCAAAACTATTATCTGGAAAACTAGCAACTCTTTTAGTTGGAAGATGTATTGAATTTAAAATATTGCCATTTACTTTTTTTGAAAGTTATGAGTATATCAAAATGATTGGAAAAGAAGTGAATCCTGATGAATTTATTTTTGATTATATTAAATGGGGTGGCCTTCCATTAAGATTTTCTTTTTCAAATGATGTGGATATTAAAAGATATATTAGGCAAACTTATGATGGTATTTTAAATAAGGATATTATTAATGAAAAATCTAGGATAAATCGTCAAAGTTTTGAGAGGGTGGCCACTTTTGTTTTATCAAATGCCGGGAACGATTTTTCTTATAAAAGTATAGAAAAATACTTTAAAGTAAATAATGAAGAAATTATTGATAAAAAAACTATCTATAGGTATTTAGATAAAATGGAAAAAGCTTGTCTTTTAAGTAGAGTTAAAAGATTTAATATTGTTGGTAAAAATTCAATGTCATATATTGAAAAACAATATGTTGTAGATACAGGATTTAGAATGATAAATACTAATTTTGTGACATTTGAGAATACTTTTTTCCTTGAAAATATTATTTATAATGAACTTATTTCAAGAGATTATGAAGTATTTGTTGGAAAAACTTATAATAGTGAAGTTGATTTTGTGGTTATTAAAGGTAATACAAAATGTTATATCCAAGTATCTTATTATTTAATTAACAAAGAAACTATTGATCGAGAATTTAATGCTCTTAAGCAAATTAGAGATGCATCGCCTAAGTATGTTTTATCTTTAGATAAGTTTGATTTTTCTAGGGATGGAATAAAGCATATTAATATTGTTGATTTTCTTTTAGAAAAAGAAGAATTGTATTTGAGTTAGTGCCACAATTTAAGAAAATTTCTAAAATTGTGGCACATGTTTTGCAATTGAAGCAAAACTTCTTATATATTAAAAATTAGTTTCGTATTAGTTCGAAGTAATTTTTTAAAGTAATTAATGAATGCTATATCGATATATTTTATAATATTTAGGTATGGAATTAGGACAGTTACTTAGTATCATGGGTCAACACCCATGGCTCATTATTGCATTTCTTACAATATTCGGAGTTTTATTTGTAAATGGATGGAGTGATGCACCAAATGCAATCTCTACATGTATTTCAACTAAAGCAATGAGAGTTGAATCGGCACTTATAATGGCTGCAATAATGAATTTTTTAGGTTTATTTACGATGTTTTTTATTTCAACGAAAGTTGCCGAAACTATTCAAGAAATGATTACATTTAATGGAACATGGGGTAGTTATGAATTAACGATGGATCAATGTGATACAGCGTTAAAAGTTATAAGTACTGCAATGTTCTCAGTTGTTATGTTTGGTGTTGTTGCAAGTATTATTGGTATACCATCAAGTGAAACTCATGCTCTTATTGGTGGACTTGTTGGATCAGGACTTGGAGCATTAGTTATTGGTAAAACTGATGTTTTAATTAATTGGAGTTTTGATTTTTGGCAACCATTAGGTAAAGTTGTTTATGGTTTATTAATATCTTGTTTATTTGGATTCTTTGTAGGGTTTTTAATGACGAAATTAATATTATTAATTTGTCATAATATGAATAGAAATCATACAAGACCATTCTTTAAATGGGCGCAAATTGTAAGTGGTGGATCACTTGCATTTGTTCATGGCGCTCAAGATGGTATGCAATTTGTTGGTGTATCTTTCTTAGCTCTTCAAATTGCTGCTATGTATGGTGGGATTAAAATTGATAGTAATTTCTTTAATGCAAGTCATTTATGGTATTTAGGACTTGCTTGTGCAACCATTATTGGAATTGGAACTTTATGTGGTGGTAAAAAGATCATTAAGAAAGTTGCAATGTCGATGACAAAACTTGAACCATATGAAGGATTTGCAACTGATTTAAGTAGCGCTATTGGTATTTTTATTGCTACATGTTTTGGTTTCCCAATTTCTACTTCACAAGTTAAAGCATTTGCTATTTTAGGAGCTGGTGCAAGTAAAGGAATAAAAAAAGTTAAGTGGTCTACGGTTGGAGAGATGGTTCTTACTTGGGTATGTACATTCCCAGGTAGTGGATTATTTGGATTCTTAGCATCATTAATATTGTTATCGTTTTAATTAAAAATTGGAGGATATATTTATGTTTGGAAAAGGTAAAAAAGATAAAAATTATTTCTATGATTGTTTCTATAATTTAGCAGAATATGCTGTTAAAGCTTTTGATGAATTAAGTAAGGGAATGAAGAATTTTGATGGATTGGATCTTGAAAAATTCAAGGATGACGTTCATAAATATGAACATGAAGCTGATCAAAAGAAAGAAGAATATGAAGAAAGTCTTGCAAAAGAATTCTCAACTCCAATTGATAGAGAAGATATTTTCTTACTTTTAGATGCTATTGATGATTTAACTGATGCAATTGATGATATTTCTTATAAATTATTCTTAAGAAACTATACTTCCTTACCAGTTAAAACAAGTGAATTTATTGATGAAACAAAAGTTTGTTTAGATGATTTAATGATTGTTCTTCAAAACTTTAAACATTTTGCTGATAAGAAAACTATTTATCCATTAATTCAAAAAGTTAGAGATGATGAAGCAAATATGGATAAACTTTATGAGCAAGAAGTTCACCAATTATATAAAGAAAATCTTGCTTATGATAAGAGTAGATTTGATGAAGTTATATATGGAAGCTTTGAATATATAACAGATAAATGTCGTGATATTTGCAAAGAAATTCTTATTGTAATGTATAAAAATTTATAAAAATAAAAGTCTCATTTATATGAGACTTTTTATTAATGGTACTTATTATGAATAACTTAAAACCAATAAAATTATATTTAGAAGATACATCGTGGGAATATAAGTGCACAAATGAAATAAGAAAGATTGCGCGAGGAATAATTGTTGATGATAACAATAATTTTTATTTTGTACACGCTTCTAGAGATGATGAATTTGGCAAACTTGATTTTATTGAAACTAGTGGTGGCGGAGTTGAAAAAAACGAATCTTATAGAGCTGCTTTAAAAAGAGAAATAAAAGAAGAATTAGGAATAGATATTGAAATTATTTGTTATTTAGGAGAAGTTGTTGACTATTATAATTTAATAAATAGAAAGAACCTAAATCATTATTTCTTAGCTAAGGTTAAATCATTTGGCAAAAATCATTTAATGGATGATGAAAGAGAAAAATTTCATCTTAAAATGATTAAATTAACTTATAAAGAAGCGATAAACGAATATGAGAAAATTAAAGATCACAAGTTAGGGAAGTTAATTTATCAAAGAGAAATGCCAATATTAGAACAAGCATTTAAAATCTTAAAATAAGAATATTTCGGCACTTTTTACATAGAAATGTCGAAATTGCCGAAATTAGCAACCAATCATGAAAATAGGGCAATAATAAACGTTATCATTAATTTTAAATATATCTTTTCTAGAGTCGATTACTAATCCAGTTTCAACTTTTTTGTTATATTTTTCTAGATATTTAAAATTAAATTTATTATTAACAGGGTTTATTCCCTTTTTAATTTCTATTGGATAAATAGAATCAGCTTCTTCAATTATTAAATCACATTCTCTATTGTCTCTATCACGATAATAATATAAATATCTACGATAATCTTTTCCAGTATTTAAGAAACTCTTAACTATTTCGCTAACGACAAATGTTTCATAAAAAGCACCATTCATAGGACAATTTTCTAATTGTTCTGCATTGTTCCATTTGCATAAGTAAGAACATAAGCCAGTATCTATAAAATAAAATTTCTCCATTTTAGTAATTCTATTTGATAGATTTTTTGCGTAACTAGATAAGGTAATTGCTAAACCACTAGAAACAAGAATAGAGATCCATTTTTTGACGGTTCTAGCATCAATTCCTAGATTTCTTGAAATATCGCTATAGTCAATTTGTTGAGCAGTTCTTAAAGCCATAAATTCTAAAAATCTTAAAAAGTCTGATTCGCTTGTCGCTGCAATTACTTGTTTAACATCTTTTTCTATATATGTAGCAATATAACTTCTAAAAAAGGTTTCTCTATCATTATTTATATTTAATGCATATTCAGGCATACCGCCTATAAATATATGCTCATAAATTTGCTTTCTAGTTAAATATAATTTGTTGGAATCTATTTTTTTATATTTTTCTTTAAGAATATTTATTCTTGGATCAAATGTATTTGAATCAAGATGATTTAATTCGCCTAATGATAGTGGAGTTAACTCAAATATAGCAGTACGACCGGCTAATGATTCAGAAATT